>JAPYQX010000458.1 GCA_029937135.1 Nitrospinota bacterium | reverse complement strand
TCATCGAGCACGGCGACGGCGTCCTTCGTCCAGCCGCCGATGCCGCCCTCCTCGAACACACCCGACGAGAGGCCGTGGCCTGTGTAGTCGAAGCGTACGAACGAACGACTCACAGCGCGACAATGCGCGTCGAGGGCGGCGGCCTTGGTTCCGGTCATGTCCGAGTGGAACCCGCCGAGGAACATCAGGCCGGGCGATTTTCCCGAAAATTTTTCGTAGGCGATCCGCCCGCCGCCCCGGAGGGTGAGAAAATCCGCCACCGGCGCCCTCAATCTCCTGAAGACGCGGCGCCGGCTGGTTCAGCCCCGTCCAGTTCAGTATTACCGCGCTCGGCATTACCGGTCTCAGCCTTTTCCTGCTCGGCGTCCCATTCGCGGAAAACCTCGTCGGCCACCTTGAGGGCGCTCGCCGCCACCGGGAAACCGCCATAGATGATCGAGGTGGCGATCACCTCCATGACATCTTCTTTTTCCCATCCAAGATTCAGGGCGTTACGGATGTGGGGGCGCACCTCGGCGCGGTCGAGGACGATGTTCGCCATCAGGGCGAGAAGCTGGCGTTGCTTGACGCTGAAACGGGGGCGTCCGTAAATCGTCCCGTAGGAAAACTCGTTGATGTAGCGGAGCATTTCGGGGTCGAGCCGCTCGATCATCCCGAGCCGCTCCTCCATCGCGGGATTATCGCCCACCATCTGCCGGCGAATGGCCGCGCCCTTCTCGTAGAGTTCGTTGCGTTCCACGGCAAGTCCTCCCAAAAGATCGCCAGCATCCAACCCCGCGCCCTCGAAATTGGATCGGGCCTCTGAGGGCTAGTGTGCCGGCCGTTATTTCAAGTGATCAAGCAGCGCGCGCGCGACGGCGCGGATACCGGCCTCGACATCCGCGTCGGTGCAGACGCCGCGCTCGTCGAATACTTTATGAACGCTCCCCACCGAGGTCTCCACGGGGAGCACTTTTCCCCCGATGTGGGTGAGGATGTGGCGCAGGTGGCCCAGGGCGTTGTCCGCGCCGGGGCCCATGGCCACCCCGAGAATGGCGATGTCCTTTCCCTCAAGGGTCGAGGGGAAACCAAGGTTGTCGATAATGAGCTTGAGGGTGCTCGATATGCTGCCGTGGTATTCGGGGGTGGCGATGAGGAGCCCGTCCGCCTCGAGCACTTTTTCGCGGAGGCGCTCGCCGTCGTCCGCCGTGCCCTCCTCGCCCGGCAGGGGAAAGCGCCATTCACCGGCGCGGACGACCTCGACCTCGGCGCCGCCGGCATCAAGCTCCTCGAGAGCGATTCGCATGGCCTTATCGGTATTGTTTCCGGGCCTTGCGCTTCCGCTGATAACCACGATTTTGGGCATGACTCCTCCTCCGGGCCGCCCCGGGCCGGGCCCTTCCAGGCCGGACCCTCCCAGGCCGGGACGTTTCGGACCGGTCCGCCCGGCGCTGTTGACACGATTGTGTGTTGAACGGAGGCTGGAGTTTACAACATGACCGGCGGGAGTTCACCCCGCCCGCGCCCGAAACCCGCTTGAAAGGCACTCCGATGAAGGTCGCGCTCTCATCCACCACGCTGCGGTCGTTCTCGCCCGGAGAACTGGTGGACACCGCCGAACGCCTGGGCTACCGGGCCGTAGAGATATGGTCGGAACTCCTCTGGGCCTCGGGCGAGGACCCCGGCGCTCTGGGCAAATCCGTCCGCGAGAAGAATCTGGCGCTCTCGGTCCACGGGCCGAGCAGGGACATCAACGTCACCTCGCTCAACGCGGGCATCCGCCGCGAATCGCGGGCCCAGTATCTGAGGAGCCTCGAGGACGCCACGCGAATGGAGGCCGAGATCGTGAACCTCCACCCCGGCGCGTTTTCGGGCTCCCACGACAAGGCCGATGACTTCATTCCCGAGATGAGGGCCTACGCCGAGGAGATCGCCGGGGAGGCGGAGCGGCTGGGCACGGGTGCACACGACGCGCACTCGTGAGCCGTG
>JAPYQX010000080.1 GCA_029937135.1 Nitrospinota bacterium | reverse complement strand
CGGCTAGATGTACTCGCCCCGGTAGAATTTCGTGGTCTCACTGGTGACCATGCCGGCCATCTCCTCGAGGATTCCCCTGCCGGGATCGCCCTCGGGCAGCGACTTGATATCGTTCATGAGCCGGCCCTGGTAGAGCGCCATGTCCTGGACCAGCGGCTCGATATCCTTGAGGGAGGCATCCGGGTTGCCCAGCTGTCCCTGATATGACTCAAGGAGCTGGAAAAACTCATCGCTCGCCCGACTGACAGTATCCTGCACCGCCGGGGCGTTTTCGACCCGGCCGATATACGCCGGAGGGTGGAGGGGAGGTCGGGCCTTGGCTTGGAATAACCTGACCGGCTTCGCCCGCGTTGCTGGTCCGGTCGAGGACATCCGAGAACGATGGCCCGCCGGTGGTTTTATCGTTTTTGCCCGGGCGGCTGGGATCGAGTGAGCCGGCTCCGCCAGCCGGTAGAATCGAAGGTATGTCAGCCATGATCAGGCCTACCGCCCATCAAGTTTTACGCTTCCTGAAAACCTCATGAATTCTAACTGCGGCCCATTCCATCCGTAAAGAAGGATTCATGGGCCGGCGGTTCTCTTCCCGCGCATTAAGTATAGGCAAGGAGTGTGCCTAAAAAGGTTCAACGTAATAATATCATTTATATCAAATAGATACATGGAGTTATCATCTTCCTGACTCCTCCTCCACCCGCAGAAACAGGGTGATTTCGTGAATATTTTTCCTGCCTGGGAGCAGATTTTTCATTAACGGGGTGAGAGCTGTTGGCTTTCTATCCGGTGATTTGGTAGATAACAAAGGCATATTCTCTACATATCATCTCTTGGGATTAATCCAAATGGCCGAGAAATTACTGGAAGTGAAAAACCTGGTGAAGCACTTTCCTGTCCGGGGGGGTGTTTTTTCCAGGATTCGTGACTATGTCCGGGCGGTGGATGGAATCAGCTTCGATATCGCAGAGAGGGAGACTCTGGGTCTTGTTGGCGAGAGCGGCTGCGGAAAATCCACGGCGGGCAGGGCCATCCTGCGTCTGATCGAGCCCACCTCGGGCGAGGTGATATTCAAGGGAACGAATATCATTGATCTGGAGCGTGAGAAAATGCGCCTGCTCCGCCGTGAAATGCAGATTATTTTCCAGGATCCGTATGCCTCCCTGAACCCCCGGATGACGATCGGGAGCATCGTGGGAGAGCCTCTCACCATTCATAAGATCGCGAGGGGTAAAAAGCGCGATGAGCAGGTGGCCGAGATTCTCGATAAGGTGGGTCTCAGGCCGGAGCATATGCGCCGCTACCCCCACGAGTTCTCCGGCGGCCAGCGCCAGCGAATCGGCATCGCCCGCGCCCTGGCCCTGAATCCCAAGGTTATTATCGCGGACGAGCCGGTCAGCGCTCTGGATGTCTCCATCCAGGCCCAGGTAATCAACCTGCTACAGGACCTCCAAAAGGAATACGGCATCGCCTACCTGGTCATTTCACACGATCTCTCCGTCGTCCAGCACATCTGCGACAGGATCGCCGTGATGTATTTGGGGGAAATCGTCGAAATCGCCGAGGCCGACGAGCTCATCATGTCCCCGCGCCACCCTTATACGGAGGCTCTTCTCTCGGCGGTTCCGGTCCCCGATCCGTCCGCCAGCGTGAAAAAGGAGCGGATTATTCTCCGGGGAGATGTTCCCAGCCCGGTGAATCCGCCATCAGGATGCCGGTTCCATACCCGGTGTCCCTACAAGGAAGATATTTGCTCCATCGAGGTGCCGCCGCTTCAGGTCCTCTCGGGCGTGCACATGACCGCCTGTCACTTCGCTGACAAGATTTTCGGTTCTTCGAAATCCAGCGGCGCCGTTTCCGCTTGATTGGATGCCCGTGGCCGCTTCTTTTTATTTGCGCCCCTCAATCAAAAAATACTGTTGCCGCTTTCCCCTCTAGCAGGTAAAGTGCTCTTGTCCCTTCGCCCTGGTATTTCTGCGTTCTCGCGGGGGCTCCGGCCGCAGGCATGAAAACCGTCAGGCACTTATCTTCCCTGAAGCGAATCCTCCTCTTTGCCCTTTTCTCGGGCTTGGTTGCGTTGTTCGCCTTCTGGGGTTTAAAGGGCGTTGTCCGCTCGGCCCGTTTTTCCAGTCTCAACGAAACCGACCTTCGTCTGATTCAGATGCTCAGGGTGAGAATCGGTGCGCGGATTCAAAGAAGCCTGGACCAAATCCAGGGCGCGGAGCTTCTGATCGCCTCGACGCCGCCCGGCGCCGTCACAAAGGCTCTGGTCTTCGTGTTGAACTACAGTGGCGGCGGGAGGGGGGTTCACTCCGCCGCCGTGGTGCTCGATGAGTGGGCCAAAATCCTCGCCTCGCGCCGCCAGGGAGGGGTTCCGCCGCCCGGTGCGTCGGAGAGAATGGTTTGGAGACGCGCCGTGGCCGCTCTCCGGAACCAGAAAAAGGGCGGTAAAGGAATCCGGTACCATATCGAAGCGGGACGCCTCGAGGACATTCCGGCCCTGTTTATCGTTTCTCCGTCGCCATCCATCGAAGGGTATTGGGGAGTTATTTTGATCGCGGAGAATTTCATTTCTCTCGATAAAGATGAGATGGGCCCCGGTGACGGGCTTTTCCTCGTCTCCGGGCCGGACCAGATCGTGTTTTATGCCCGAAAGGGCTCTGAATTCGTTAACGACGCCATCGGCCGGGGATTCGATAAGGGACTGGGCCCGAGTCTTGAGGTTTTTGCCTGCTGCGATCCCGAGGCTTTTAAAACGGTAAACGATGGGAAGCGGTGGATGTCTCTCATTGATTTTCCCGGAGGAACCCGGACCCTCCGCCTGGTCCGCGTGGCCGGCCGCATGGCTGCGTCGGCGGAGCTGGTAAAGACCGACCAGGCTCTGGCGGTTGGCGTTCTGGCCGGCTGGATCGTTTTGCTCGGTGCATTTTGGTTGTTGAGGAGAAGATGGACTGATGGGAGCTATGATGATTCCGGCGATAAGTCCAAGCGCGATGTTATTTCTCCGCCGCCCTCCAACACACCCTTCGCGGCGCTCACCCGCTTGGGCGAATCGGTGGCGCGCGGGGACCATTTTCGTGACGTGATTTCCTACGGCACCGAGGAGGCCGCCCGGTATGTCGGTGCGGATCGGTTCTTCTCCGCGGTTTACGACGACGATCTCGACCAACTGTTCGAAATATCGTGTTCGAATCTCGGAGACGCCTTCAGGGCCGCCGTGGCTATCGGATCGGGAGAGCTTCCCGAGCACATCGCCGTAAAGGAGAGAGACCTCGTTGAAGTTCTCTCCGTACCGGAGTGGGAGGATGCGCCCGAGGTTTTGAAAAACGAGGGAATCGCATCGGTCACGGTGTTTCCGATGAGAGTCGGGGACAAAGTGGTGGGCTTGATGGCCCTTTACTTCGATAAACCCCGCGAGCTTCAGGCCGATGAAATCGACATTTGCGGCTACATCGCCCTTCAGGGCGCGGTAGCGGTGTCGCGGGCGCTCTCCCTCCCGGAGCCCCCGCCCGAGAGTTGAACTCCCTGCCCGTTGTCCTGAATTTTTCCGGTTGATTCCATCTCGCATTCACCTGCGGCGGCGGTCGGATTTCTGGCCAGCCCGCCGGGCGTTCCCGCCGGGCTTCCCCGCCGATCATTATGGTAAGATTCCCACTCGTTTTTCGGGGCGGGGCCCCGGACGATTCTCTCGGGTTTTTTTTGGGATCAAACGGCGGGTGGTCCCCCGCTGGAGGACGGCCGCTTGAGAAGCCAGAATCTACCCGTCGCTGCCCTGGTCGCGGCGGCTTTGGTTTGGGGCGCTACTTTTTCCCTGGTGAAAACGGCGCTTCTCGATGTCGATGCGATATCGTTTTTGGGGATGCGGTTCGCCGTAGCGCTGAGTGCGTTGGCGGTAGCGCTTGCGTGGTTTCTCCGCCGGCCGGCGTTATTGCGGATGCCCCCCGCCCAGTTGGTGATGGGCGCGGTGGCCGGGGCCGCGTTGTATGGTGGTTTTCTTTTTCAGACGTTGGGCCTGCGTATCACGACCGCCGCCAATTCTGCCTTTATCACCGGTCTTTGCGTCGTTATGGTTCCGTTTCTGATGTGGACGGGCGGAAAGCCCCCCCCCGGCTTCAAGCAAGCCGCCGGGGCGGCGGTGGCTACCCTGGGCCTGTGGCGGCTGACGAGGGCGGACATTGCCGGCGTGGGCCGGGGAGAGTTGCTCACGCTGGTCTGCGCGCTGATGTTCGCGCTGCACATTATTTGCTTGGGAACTTTCGGCAGGAGGGTGGAAACGCTCCGGTTTTTTTGTGTTCAGCTGTTGAGCGCATCGCTGCTGGCTCTGGCGGGAGCGTTTTTATGGGGCGGTCCGGTTCGCTGGAGCGCTGGTATTGTCATCGCGCTTCTCGTGACCGGGATTTTTGCGACAACCGGGGCTTTTTTCCTCCAGACATGGGCCCAGCGCCGCCTGGAGCCCTCCCGCGCATCTATCTGGATTTTGACCGAGCCGCTATTCGCCCTTGGATTCGGAGCCGTATTGCTGGGAGAGTTTCCCGGCCCGGCCGGGTTGGCCGGCGCGGCGCTTATTTTAACGGGGGTGTGGGTGACCGAAACCGGTGGCCGGTTGTCTCCGGGGATTTTCCGGCCCACCGCGCCCGCGGGCGGGGAGCCGCCACCGCCGAAATCGTATCGAGCCGCCCCAACTGGAGATTCCTCCAGCACCATGGAGTCGAAACATGTTGAAGCCTGATGATTTCAAGGAGCTCTACCGGGACTTTCATAGCGCACCCACGGTGTTCGACTGCGGGAAAAAATGCGCTCCCTTCAACGACGGCGAGCCTTTTTGCTGTGACACGGGATGGGTCGTGCCCATCGTTTTTCCCCAGGAGTGGGAGTATCTGCAAAAACAGTCTTCCCTCTGGCACGAGTTCAGGCCGCGGAACAGCGACGAGTTCGATCTCGTCGAGGAGATTGACGCCGACGAAAGTGTTTTTGTCGAGTGCCGCGGACCCAAGTATTGCGAGCGCGAAAACCGATCGATTTCTTGCCGGACGTTTCCCTTCGAGCCCTATCTCGACACGAAGGGAAATTTTCTGGGGATCGTCTACAACCGGGTCATGGAGGATAAATGCTACCTTGTGGACCGTCACAGCGTTGTTACCAAGGAATTCGTCAAGATGTTCATGCGCTTTTTTGAAAAGTTTTTCGTATTGCTCCCGAGCGAGTGTGAACTCTACATGGAACAGAGCCGGATCTACCGGAATCAGATGAGCCGCAAAAAAAAACCGGTGGTCGTCCTTACCCTGAAGGGACCCTTCGAGGCCGCCTACCGGGGCGGAAAGCTTCTCGCGCCCTGGACGAGGCCCGATCCGCCCGAGAACAGCTACTGCCCGGACGTCTAGGCGGCTGGCGGAAATCCAGAGGGAGATTTTGCCATGATCGAATTGCTCACACTGAAGGAAATCGAGGAGGCGCGGGCGAGCCTGCCCTCCGATGTACGCTGGACGCCGCTGGTGCCCTTTTCCCGAGATTCCGCGGAAGTTGGAAACGAGCGGCTGTACCTCAAGCTTGAGAATCTCCAGGTTACCGGAGCCTACAAACCCCGCGCCGCGTTTAATATTCTCGGCTCCCTGACGCCGGAGGAGCGTGCGCGCGGCGTGGTGATGAGCTCTTCGGGCAACTTCGCCCAGGCGTTCGCCTACGCTGGGAAGCGGCTTGGAATTCCGGTCGTCGTGGTGATGATGGAGAATATGAGTCCTTACAAGATCGAGGCCATCAGGGGCTACGGAACCGAGATAGTTTTTTGCGAAAGCAACTATAGCGCCCGCAAGCCGATGATGGAGAAGGTGGCGCGTGAGCGGGGGATGCATCTCATCGATACGTCCGAGGACCGCCGGGTGGCGGCCGGCCATGCCGGAATCGGCATGGAGATTCTCGACGATATGCCGGATGTCGAGACCGTCATCGTGCCCTGCAGCTCGGGCGGCCTGATCGCGGGGGTGGCCAGCGCCATCAAGCTCCGAAGCCCCGGCGTCCGCATCGTGGGGGTTAACCCCGATGGCGGCGCGGCGATCCACCGCTCGCTCGAGGCGGGAGAGCCGGTGACGCTTGATCGGTGGGAGAGTATGGCGGACGGCCTTTCGGCCACCCGTCCGGGAGATTTTCCCTTCGCCCACATCCGCGAGCGCGTGGACGAGGTGGTTCTCGTGAGCGAAGAAGAGATCGCCGAGGCCTTCCGGCTGCTTTTCTCAAGGGGAAAGATTCTGGCCGAGCCCTCGGGGGCGGTTTCGGTGGCGGCGTGGATGACTGGCAGGGCGGGAGAGGACGCGAAAACGATTGCCGTGATCAGCGGCGGCAACGTCGCGGCCGATACCGTGTCCACCCTCCTAGCGGGCGAGTTGCCCGAGCCGCTTCGACAGTAGCGGAACGTTTTCGGCCCCCCCTAGAGGTTTATTTTCCGGCCAGCGCCGGAGAGGCCTCCTCGGCCATGTCGGCGATTTTTTTTCCGATCATCAGCGATGCCGTAGCGCCCGGCGAGGGCGCGTTGCACACATGGATCGCCCCCTCGGTATTGACGATGGCGAAGTCGTCCAGCAGCTTTCCCTCCATATCAACTGCCTGGGCGCGGACGCCCGCCCCGCCGGGGACAAGATCGTCCTCCACGATATCGGGCAAGAGTTTTTGGAGCGCCCGCGTGAAGGCGCTTTTGCTGGCCGAGCGGACCATCTCGCCCGCGCCGACTTTCCAATACTTTTTCGCCATCCGCCAAAACCCGGGATAGGAAAAGGTGTCGAACATATCGCCGGGGTCCATCTGCATCTTGGCGTAGCCCTCGCGCTTGAAGGCGAGGACGGCGTTGGGCCCCGCCTCGACGGTTCCGTCGATCCTCCGCGTAAAGTGCACGCCGAGGAAAGGAAAGTCCGGATCGGGCACCGGGTAGATGAGCCCCTGGACGAGGGAGCGCCTCTCCGGTTTCAGGTCGTAATATTCCCCCCGGAAGGGAATGATGCGCAGCGGAATGCGCCCGCCGGCGAGCCGGGCGACCCGGTCGGCGTGGAGGCCCGCGCAGTTCACCAGGAATTTACCTGAAAAATCCCCTACGGTTGTCTCGACGGTGATTCCCCCGCTTCCCTTTACGATTCCGGTCACCTCGGCGCCCAGCCGAATTTCCTGGCCCGCCTCCTCGAAGATTCGCGCGTAGGTCCGCACAACCGCCGGGTAATCGATAATGCCGGTCGAGGGAATCCGTAGCGCTTTAACGCCCCTCGTATGAGGCTCGATGTCCTTGATCTGGGCGGGGCCAAGGACCTTGATGCCCTCGATCCCGTTGGCCGAGCCCCGCCGGTGAAGCTCGTCCAGCCGGGGAATTTCCTCCGGGCCGGTGGCGATCACGATTTTTCCGCAAATTTCGTAGTCGATGCCGTGTTCCTCGGCGAAGGCCACCATCGACCGGGCGCCCTCGCCGCAGGTTTGAGCCTTGAGCGAGCCGGGCCGGTAGTAGAGGCCCGCGTGGATAACTCCGCTGTTGTGGCCTGACTGGTGCTGACCTGGGTGGTTCTCTTTGTCGAGAATGAGGATTCGCTTGCCGGGATGGCGGCGGGATATCTCCATCGCGGAGGCGAGGCCGATGATTCCGGCGCCGACCACAATGACATCCCAGGATGACGGCGACACCGATAAATACCCTCGGGCGGTGGAATTCAGGATTGGCCCACGAAATGCCAGTATGGCCCACTTGTTCCGGCACCGTAAAGGAGAGCCGATTTAGGGCCGTTGACGAGAAAAGTATGTCTCAGTATGGTTAGACATAAATAAGGAAAGGTATTGATTTTCTGTTGCCGGAGAGAGGAAACTCCGGTTTTGGACCAACTTTCGGGCTATGCCGAAAATACGCCGACGGCATCGCACTTTATTGTGAAAGGCTTGGGATTCGGGAAATTTAGGATTTTGAAGGTTTGGGAAATTCACCACACGAAATTTCCATGTTGTTCAGCCAGGGGGATGAAAAGATGAGACACGGATTGAAATGGATGGTCGCAATGGTGGTTGCTATTGGTCTGGCCGGGGCTTCGGGTCCCGCGTCCGCCGCCAAGTTTCTGGTCGTCGGTGGAGGCTCCACCACAGGCGTTTATTATCAGGTTGCCCTGAATGTGTGCAAAATAGTCAACAAGAGCCTCAAGAGCAAAGGCTATAACTGCATCGGCCGGCCGGCCCTGGGCTCGGTTTTCAATATAAACGCGATTAAGCGCGGCCTCCTGAATTTCGGGGTGGCGCAGTCCGACCGCAACTGGCAGGCCTATAACGGCAAGGCCGACTGGAAAAAGAAGGGCCCCGTCAAGGAACTCAGGAGCGTTTTCAGCGCGCATCCCGAGACCGTGATGCTAGCCACCCGCGCGGACACCGGAATCAAGAGTGTCTCCGATCTGCGCGGCAAGCGCGTGAACATCGGCAACCCTGGCTCGGGTCAGCGGGGCAACGCGATAGACGTCCTCAAGATTTATGGTATCGACCGCAAGAAAGACATCAAGGCCGAAGGGCTTCAGCAGGGCGAGGCCAGCCGCGCGCTGGTGGACAAGAAGATCGACGCCTTCTTCTATACCGTCGGCAACCCCTGGGGCGGCGGTCTCGAAATCGCCAACAGCACCAGCCTTCGCATGGTCCCCATCAACTCCGGCGGGATCAAGAAGCTGGTGGCGGCGAACCCCTTCTACGTCATGACCGTTATCAAGGGCGGTATCTACAAGGGCGTGAGCAAGGACGTTCCGACCTACGCCGTCAAAGCGACCTTCGTCACAAGCTCGAAGCAGGATCCGCAGGTGGTTTACGATGTGGTGAAAGCCATCTTCGGGAACCTCGATAAATTCAAGGCCTCGCACGCCGCGTTCAAGTTCCTGACTCCGAAAGCGATGCTGGGCGGTCTTTCGGCGCCTTTCCACAAAGGGGCGATGCGCTACTACAAGGAAGTCGGCCTGAAGTAGGAAATTGATTTCTTCGGTTCCAATTCGCTGGGCGCGCCGGCGGCTTTCATCGCCGTCGGCGCGCCCAGCTTTTCCGAACGGAAAACCGCTCACCGATTGAGGTGAAAAATGGCGAACGCCCGGGTTCCCGAAGGTGCTCATAACGTCTCCGGCTTGGATGAAGAGGCGGGGCGCAAGGCGGGCGAGGCAATCGCCGCCGAGGCGGAAACGGGCGGGCGAAACCCGCTCAACGCGATCGCCTGGCTGATTTCAGGGCTCGCGCTTTTCTGGTCTTTCTTTCAGCTCTACATCGCCTACTGGCCCATGAACTCCATCATCGCCCGGAGCATCCACCTCACCTTCGCCATAACCTTGGTTTTTTTATCCTTTCCGGGAAGAAAAGAGGACGCCAAGCAGGGTTGGATGAGCGCCATGGCGATTCAGATATTTCCCGGCTTCATGCGTCAGCAGCGCTCGACCCGGGTTGTCATCCCCTGGTACGACTATGTACTCACCGTGGTGGCGGGGCTGAGCGCAATCTACATGGCCTGGGACTATGAGGGCATCATCGAGCGCTCGGGCCTTCCCATTTTCCGGGATGTCGTGATCGGATCGATCCTGATCTGCTGCCTCCTCGAGGCGGCCCGGCGCGCGCTTGGGCCCGCGCTTCCGTTCCTGGCGATGATGTTCCTACTCTACTCCTTCATAGGCCCCTGGATGCCGCCGTTCCTGGCGCATCCGGGCGTTCCCCTCGAATTTGTCGTGGACCACATGTACCTGAGCGACAGCGGCATCTGGGGTGTCCCGATCGGGGTGTCAACGAGCTTCGTCTTTTTATTCGTCCTGTTTGGCTCCTTCCTCGAGAAGGCGGGGGCCGCGAACTATTTCGTCCAGGTGGCCTTTGCCGCCCTCGGGCAGTTTCGGGGGGGACCGGCGAAGGCGGCGGTTGTGGCCTCGGGGCTGACGGGGCTGGTGTCGGGCTCCTCCATCGCCAATGTGGCGACGACAGGCACCTTCACCATCCCGCTGATGAAAAAGGTGGGGCTTCCGGACTACAAGGCGGCGGCCGTTGAGGTCGCTGCCAGCACGAATGGACAGCTCATGCCGCCCGTCATGGGGGCGGCGGCGTTCATCATGGCGGAGTTCCTGGGGCTGGCTTATCTGGACGTGGTACGCGCCGCGGTGATTCCAGCGTTTCTCTCCTATATCGCGCTTTTCTATGTCATTCATCTCGAGTCGTTGAAGCTCGATCTCCGGCCGTTGGACCGCTCGGAACAGCCCCCGTTCTGGATAAACTTCCTCGGGGGGATTCACAATCTCAACCCGATCGGCATTGGCATACCCAAGTTCGATACGAACTTTCTCCA
>JAPYQX010000457.1 GCA_029937135.1 Nitrospinota bacterium | reverse complement strand
GCCTACGATGTGGCCGATCTCGCCCGGTGGGCCGATGTCCACCACCCCGAGGCCGACATCGGCGCCGCCCCCGCCAGCGGGAGCGCCGGCTTCGACGCCATGGTGATCGTGCCCTGCTCGGTGAAGACTCTCGCCCAGATCGCGCACGGCACGGGGGACACCCTCGTCGGCCGCGCGGCGGACGTTATTCTCAAGGAAGGGCGCAGGCTGGTGCTCGTCGTGCGCGAGATGCCGCTCTCGGCGATTCATCTTGAGAACATGCTCAAGCTATCGCGGCTCGGGGTAATGATTCTTCCCGCCTCGCCCGGTTTTTATTTTCATCCCAAATCCCTCGCCGACATCGTTGACCATGTTGTCGGAAAAACCCTCAACGCCATCGGGCTCGAGCAGAACCTCTTCGAGAAATGGCGGGGGCAAGGCTCGGCTGGCCGCAAGGGGCATTTCCTCCCGGAGGACGGGGGGATCGGGGGCGAATCGGTCAACTAGGCGCCGAGTCGGTTGCCGGATGGTGAATGCGTTCGCGCTGCCGCTACTATTTTCCCCTCTCCACGTTTCTTTTAGCCAGTGATATCAGTCCCCCGACCCGTGACAACAGCTCCCGCTCGGCGGCGGGGAGTCCCTCCCAGGCGACCAGCATTCTCTTGATTTTATCGAGCGGCGGGCGGCCCGCCGGCGCAGGAACGTCGGTGCGCGCCGCGTAGAGGCCGCTCTTTCGGATAATCTCCTGGGCCGGTTTCGATAGAAGAAAATCGGCGAGGCGGCGTGCGGCGGGATTTTGTGGCTCTTTCCCGGCGATTCCGGCGGGGCCGGTTTTCCGAACAATTCCGGCGGGGCCGGAAATGGTAACCGCGCCCTCGGCGGGCCAGACGATTTCGATCCCCCTCCGGCTCCTCGCGTGCCGGTAGGCGATGAAATCGGCCAGGACGGCGGCCCGCACATCGCTTTCTTCGAGAAAACCCGCCGCCGCGCCGAATGACGCGCCGAATTTCGGATGGCCCAGAATCAGGCTGCGAATAAATTTCCAGCCAAGGCCCGGCGCCCGGCTCCAGGCGAAAAAACCGGCGAGCGATGCGCCCGATTTGCCGGGTCTGGGAAGTGAGATGAGGTAGCGGCCGGTTTTCTTTTTTTGGCCGACGGAGGGCCGGGAAACGGTGCGGGCAAGGTCTGCGAAACCCTTGGGCGCGGGGGCGTCCGCGTTTTTGTTGTGGGCGATAACCAGATGGAAGAGGCGGGCGGCGTGGTAGAAGCCATCCGGGTCCTTGAGATCGGGAGGGATGGCCGAGGCTCCGGGCGGAGAGTAGGAGGAGAGCCGCCCGGCTTTTTTGTATCGGGCGAACAGGGAGGCGTCACCCGCCCACAGAACGTCGGCGCGGGCGCGGCCCTCGCGCCACTCGGTTTCGATGCGGTTGATGATCGTGCTCGCCCGGGCGCGAAACACCCTAAGTTTCCAACCGGGGTGATTTTTCTCGAAACTCCTCCTGAGCGGGTCAAGAAGGGATTTTGGAATCGAGGTGTAGAGGAGGGGTGATTTTTCAACCTTCTCGCTGGCCGCCCCCGCCGCTTGCGGGGAAATGAAAGCCGTGAATGCCAACAGGGCGGCGAGTGCAGCCCTTCGGGCGGTCCGCTTCCCCTGGAATCTGAAAATCAGCACAATTGCCTTGTTTCCTTGTTGCCGGACCTACTCGGGCCGGGCCGGGCGAATTTTTCTCACGAGTGAAGGGCATTCTGGCCCGCTCCCGCAAGCCGGGCAAGGGCAGGGGTTTCCCTCTCGTATTGGGTGGAATCCTTCACTGAAAACGGAGGCTATCCTGAATCGGAAAGTCTTCCTCGGTACCCTCAATAATACAGCGCTTTAGAGGCCGTGTGGCGCTTTTTTCCGTGCCCGGGTCAGGCCGATAGTTTGATTGCTTTCGCAGGTGCAATTCGTTAACATTTTTAAAATACAAACTAGGCGAGTGGCCTGCATTTCAAGAGTAGCGGTTTT
>JAPYQX010000456.1 GCA_029937135.1 Nitrospinota bacterium | reverse complement strand
CTCGGAGTGTTGGCGGCCCTGGAGATCGTCAGAACCCTGAATGACCGTGGAATTACCACCCGCCGGCCCATGGAAATCGCAAACTGGACGAATGAGGAAGGCCCTCGATTTCCACCATCTATGCTGGGAAGCGGCGTTTTTACCGGTGCTTTTGAGCGGGACTTCGCTTATGAAGTCCGCGACGCCGATGGGATGAGATTCGTCGATGAACTTGAGCGAATCGGCTACCGGGGAAAACTTCCCTGCAAGCCGCGACCCTTGGCGGGCTACCTGGAACTTCACGTCGAGCAGGGTCCGGCGCTATCCACGAGTGGGGTCCAAATCGGAATTGTCGAAGGAATCCGGGGTCTCACCTGGCTTCGGATCACGATGAAGGGGGTCCGGGACCATGCCGGCCCCACCCCGATGCACATGCGAAAAGACGCCTTGGTCGGAGCGGCCCGGGCAATTTCGGCTATCAGGGATATTCCCGGAAACCTGGACTCCGATCTTGTTACTACAGTCGGCGAGATTTCCGTCTCCCCCAACGCCATTAATGTGATTCCCGGGCTTGCCGCTTTTTCCGTCGATTTTCGCCATCGTGATGAAAAAATTATCGCACAAGCGCATAAAGCGGTTATCGAAGTTTGCGAGAACGCCGCAAGGCAAGAAGGCCTCGAAATAGAGGTGAGCTCCCTGGGAGGATCGACTCCCCTGGCGTTCGACTCCGGCGTCACCCAAACCATTGAGGAAACCTGCCTCGATAAAGGCTATTCATATAGCCGCCTCTGGAGCGCGGCGGGACATGACGCCCGCTACGCGGCTGATCTTTGTCCTAGCGCGATGATTTTCGCTCCGAGCGTGAACGGAAAAAGCCATGCCGAGGATGAACTGACACGATGGGAAGATGTCGCCCGAGGTTGTGAGATTTTGGGTGGCGCCCTTGTTTCGCTGGCGAATCAGCCTTAGGAGACTTTTTTCATAACTGGAGGAAAATTCGATCATGGCCAAAATCAAATGGAAAAATGGCGCGCGTTGCGCTGTTTGTCTGACATTCGATGTGGACGGGGAATCGCTCTGGATATCGCGTGACCCCCACCTCGCTCATAGACCTATCCACAACGCCATGGGAGCTTACGGCCCAAAGGTTGGCATCCCTCGCATTATCAAACTGCTGAAAAAATACTCACTTCCCGGAACTTTTTTCCTGCCAAGCTGGACCGCGGAAAAGTGGCCCAAGATGACCGAAACCATCATGAAGGGAGGGTATGAAATCGGCCATCACGGCCACCTGCATGAAAAACCTTTTCAGCTTGCCGATGTGGAACGCGAGGAAGAACTTCTCGTTCGCGCTCTTGAGATTATGGAGCGTATTACAGGCCAAAAACCCATCGGCTCACGGACGCCCTCCTGCGATCCAAGTGTTCACACCATGGGCCTCCTGAAGAAGCACGGCCTCCTTTACCACTCGAATCTCATGGACGACGACTCGCCCTACTACCATCCTTGCGGCCTTGTCGAACTTCCCACGAAGTGGACGCTCGACGACTTTATCTTCTTCGGCTTTAGCGGGAGCCCCCCCTTCGGGCATGGCATCCGTGACGCCGAGTCGGTCTACTCCATGTGGGTTGAGGAATTCGAGGGCACATACGAGGAAGGGGGCTACATCAACTTCATGTGTCACCCCCAGGTCATCGGGCAGCATCACCGCATACGAATGGTCGAGCGCCTGATCGAACATATTCTCGATAAAGGCGATTGCTGGTTCGCCACAACGGGACAAGTAGCGCGCCACTGGGCCCGGCAGGTGAAGCCCCCGAAGAGCCCATCGAAAAAGCGGGACAAGAAATAAGCCGATGCCCGATTGGATATGGAGCCCCGCAACAATTATTTTTGCATGGGGGCTGTTCGGGTTCGTGCATAGTATTTTGTGCCGCTCCGGGGTCAAGCAGTATACGGAGCGGCTCTGTGGGCCCTCATTCTTGGCGGGTCTCTACCGGCCTCTCTACTCGATAATAT
>JAPYQX010000079.1 GCA_029937135.1 Nitrospinota bacterium | reverse complement strand
TCTGAAATCACGGTCGAGTGTTCTTTGGCTTATTTTGGCGATAAGCGGGAGACGCCTCTTGTACTGGCTTCTTTGGATCAAGCGAAGGATTCCGTCCACCACTTCGGCGTCGAAACCCTTCTCGATAATTTCCGCCCGGTCATAACGGTGATCGATGAGATAGTGAAGGACGGAATCGACCTCCCCGTAGGTAAGGCCCAACTCCTCTTCGTCCGTCTGACCCACCCACAGGTCCGCGCTCGGCGGCTTTTCGATAACCCCGGCAGGAACGCCCACATGCCTCGAAATTTGCCTCACTTGTGTTTTGAAAAGATCTCCCATGGGGTTGACCGCGCTGGCCATGTCTCCAAAAAGCGTTCCGTAGCCCAGGAGCAGCTCGGTCTTGTTGCTCGTTCCCACCACCAGGGCGCTGACGACAGCGGATTGATCATAGAGAATCGTCATTCGCTCGCGGGCCATCTTGTTCCCCCGCCTTAGGTTCGTCGCATCCGGATATCTATCGAAATAGGCGTCCACCTGGGGCGTAATTTCCACACGCTCGAAAGCGATTCCACAGGCCTTCGCCACCTCGCGGGCATCCGCCTCGCTCTGGGGATTCGAAAGGCGGTAGGGCATGCAGATGCCAAGGACATTCTCCGGCCCCATGGCCCGCGCCGCCAGAAATGCCGAAAGGGCGCTATCAATCCCGCCCGAGAGACCAAGAACAATTTTTCCCACTCCGACCTTGCTAACCTCATCCCGGACGAAGCCGACTAGCAAATCCGTTGTAAGGCGGGCGTCCAACTCAAGCTCCGCAAGGCTCTCGTTCACCAGATCTTTCATCTGAACCGGCACCTCGTCTCTCCTAAATAATTCGGGTAGCTTCCAGCGGTCGGTATCATGCCGCCTCGTCAGGCCATCCGCAACAGAGCCGCCCGCGACAAAGCAGGAAACCCGCCGGGGGATTGACCCTCGGCTCGCCAGGCTTTAGGTTTCTGGGGAGTCAACCCCACCAGGTGAACAAAAATCGTCACTTCAATCAAGGAGCCGCCATGCCCCTTATTGGAAATATCAAAAACCTCAAATGGAATTACGAGGAAAAAGCCGGCGGGGGATCGAAATCCCCAATACTGATCAAAACGCGGCATCTTGAGGTGCGCATCATCGTTCTCGCGCCGGGGCAGTGCCCGCCCTACCACCGCCACCACACCGAAATGGACGAGGGCTATCTGATTCGGCAGGGGCGCGGTCTAATGACCATCGACGGTGAGCAATTCGAGGTTCGCGCGGGCGACGTTCTCCTCGGAAACAGGGGCGGCTACCACAACCTCCTGAACATCGGGGATGAGGATCTGATCGAATTCAACTTCAGGGGCGGAAAAATGCCCTCCAGCTTCTTCGTTCCGGAAGGCGACGAGGAGACCTCGGCGGTAAATAATTCCGGCGGGTCTCCGGAAAGCCGCTACATACAAAGAAATATCTTTGATGACCTGCTCGAAGGTGTCCCCGAAAACGAGCCGAAGATCGGAACCCCGAACCTCTTTGCGACGGAGTTTCTCGAACTTTTTGCCTTTACCCGCCAGATCGGCGACCGGAACGAAATTCACCGCCACCAGGATGAGATGGACGAGGCGTCTTTTCTCGTCCGGGGCGAGGGGAAGATGATCTTTCATATCGACGGCGAGGACATCGAGGCCAGCGAGGGGGACTTGATCCACATCCCCGGCGGCTCCTGGCACCACGTCAACAGAATCTCCGATGGTGATTTGGTCGTTCTCAATTTCAGAGGAGGGGACCTTCCCTCCGCCACTGAGTGGGGAAAATAGCCACTCGGGCGAAGGAGTTGTAATGGGAGTTGTCGGCGGCTATCACCATGTTCACATCGTCAGCCCCGATCCCGAGGCGGCGGCGCGGTGGTTTGGAGAATTCCTCGGAGGGGAGGTCATTGGCCGCGAGGAGCCTCGCGGGGCGCGAAACGTCATCGTCCGCATCGGGGAAGCGACGCTGAGCATCCGGACGCCCCGGCCGTCAGACAAAATCATCGAAACCGAAGGCGCCCGGCCCTTTGGCCTCGATCACGTCTGTTTTCTCGTTGGCGATCTCGAGGATATGGTCAAGCGCATGCGGGCGGGGGGCGTCGAGATCGCGGAGGAGATTTTCGCCCATTCGGGCGGCAGCGAAGCCGCCTTTGTTGTGGGCCCTGAAAACGTTTTATTCGAACTCATCCAGAAAAAATAGAAAGGGACATCTCATGGGCATTGTCGGACACTACCACCACGTTCACCTCATCAGCGCGGACCCCAGGGCGACAGCCGAATGGTACGTCGAATTTCTGGGCGGCGAGATCTTCCGGGACGAGGAGCTGCGCGGAGCGCGAAACGTAAGAGTGATGCTGGGAGAATGCATGCTCAACGTCCGGGGCGTGCGCGAGACCGACAACATCGAACCCTCGGCCACCGGAAAACAGCGCCTCGGCATCGATCACTTCTGCTTTCAGGTGGACGACATCGATGCATTGCTTGAGGCCTTCACGGCCAAGGGCGGGGAGATCTCCACACCGCTGTTCGAGTTGCCCAGCGGAAACCGCGCGGCCTTCGTCACCGGACCCGACGGCGTGGACATGGAGCTCATCCAGGTGAAGGCTTAATTGGTTTGATTTAAACACAGGAGACCGGGATGCCCCCTGAACTGAAAGGCCTTCAGCACATTGGCCTGCTGGTCCGCGACATCGAAGCGTCGGCGAAATTTTAGGATTCAGAACAAACGAGCGGCTGCGCTACAGCCCGCCGAGGGGCAAGCGGGCGGCGCAGGACTTCATCACCTGCACCGGGCTGTATCATGTCATCAACCTGACGATGAACATCCCCGAGGCCCGGCCGGACCCGCCGCCGCCGCCCGAGAATTCACGGGATTCGGTGGCCTTTGGACTCCACCATTTCGCCTTCGAGGTCGAGGACAAGGCTGCCTTCGACGCCTGGGAAAAACACCTCCGCGATAACGGGATCGAATTCATCGGCGGGCCCGTCGTCCACAGCCCCACCCGGACGGAGACAAGCTCTGGGGGGGGGGGCCGGGCGATGTACTTTTGCGACCCCGACGGAAACGCCATCGAAATTTTCTGCGACATGGCGAACGTAGGCGAGGACGGCATCTTCGACCGCGAACAACACGCCGCCCGCATCAAGAGCGACGGCTACGACCCGGAGAAGGTGGAGCTGCCTACCGTGCATTTGTAGGGAGTTTGCGGCAGGTCATACACACACAGGGGCGCGACTGGCTAGCGAGTTAAGAATTTCAGTCGAACTCCAAGACGCTTCTTTTGAAATCACGGCAATTGGAAGGATTTTAAATCGAAAATCCATTTTGATTTTTGGGGAATGATCAAAACCCAAGAACATGGCTAACTCGTCATTAATGAATTCTTCAAGCCACCGAAGATCGAAATTCCCATAGATAATTTCTGGGCCGAACACTTTGAGGTAAATGCTGCTGGCATTGAGAATTTCAGATTTCATTTGATGGTAACCCAAAAGCCCAAAATAATTACGTGAGAAAATATAAAGAAGCCCGTACGTTACAATCTCAATGGCTGCGTAAAGGGGGGTGTAGTTTACGACGAACTCATTTTCACCTGGATCGAAACGCGGTTTCCGTTTTCGGTCCGCGCCGTTCCGCCGACCGCTACCTTGATGATGCTTCCCAGGACACGATCGATCCGGGCCTTGGTGTGATTCCCCCGCGCATTTCCTTCGCTGCCAATAGCATCCTCGTACAGGGTGCGAAGCTCGAGGCTTTTCTTGATTTCTTGAAAGACCCGCAGGGTTACATGGGTGTCAAATACATCGCGACAGATTTCCTGCGCCATGGCGCGGGCCTTTTCCTTCAACTGAATTTCCGCTCTCGCTTGTTGGGTTTCCTCCTTTCCCAGACTTTCTTCCTGCAGCGCAAAGCGGGAGAGAACATCCGCCATCAAGTCCGCCGGCTCCATCTTTTGAGCCAGGGCCATATCCGCAATCGCCTTGTCCACTGCTTCCGGAAGCCTGATCGTTTTCTGTACCGTCTTCAACTCTTCTCCTTTATGTAAGCGTTCACTATCTAGATGCTAGATATTTACCAATGCGCAAATTTGTCAACTGCAAAAATTAAAAAATGAGAATAAACGCATTACTTATTTGAATTTTAAGGGATTAAGCTCTTGTGTGTGGTGGCCTGGTCCAGCGAGTCTTTGGGTCGCCCTCACTGTAAAAGCAACCTGAATTAAAGGAAATTCGGGCCTTTGGACAATAGTTGGGGCGGCTCTAGGTGTAGTTCCGCACCACCAGTTCGGATATTTTTCCGCGTCCGGCGGCGGATGAGTTGATCGCCCGCGCGGCGAGAACCCGCTTGATATCAAATCCTTTGTATAGTTTCCGGATCAACGGGGTGTCCGAGTTTGAAAGCATGAACCGGACGCCCGCGCCGTCGAGCGCGTGGCAGACGCCAGCAAGGCTTCGTTGCGCGTCCTCATCAAAACCGCCGGCGGTGTAGGCGGTGAAGTTCGATGTTTTTGAAAGCGGCTGATAGGGCGGATCGAGGTAGACGAAATCTCCGGCCTCGGCCCATCCGGGAAGCTCCTGGAAGCCGCGCCGCTCAATTTGCGCCAGGGCCAGGGCCGCCGAGGCAAGGCGCAGGCCGTTCGCGTCACAGATTTTGGGATTGGTGTAGCGGCCGAAGGGGACATTGAAGCGCCCGCTTTTGTTCACCCGGTAGAGCCCGTTAAAACCTGTTCGATTCAGGAAAATAAACCGCGCCGCGAGGCCAGGAGGGGAGAGGCAGGCAGGGTTTTGCGCCCGTACGCGGTAGTAATGATCGCTCTCGTAAACATGCCGCCCGAGGTGGCGGATCACGCTCTCGACATCGGCGCGGACCATCTCGAAGGTGCGGACCAGATCGTCTATCCGATCAGAGAGGTAGGCCCGGCCTTCAATTCGCTGGCAGAGGCGGAAAAAAACCGCCCCGCTACCGAGAAAGGGCTCGTGATAGTCGCCAATTTCCCGGGGAAACAGGGGTGCGTACTGGGCAAGAAGGCGGCCCTTGCCGCCGGCCCATTTGAGAAACGGACGCGCGGCGGGGCGCTGTGAGGTCCGGGCGGTATTTGTCATTCGGGCGGACTGTCCTTTCGTTAGAAACACAAATGCTTTTAAGCTTTTGAGATCATTATACTTAAAAAAGAACTGGGGCGCCAGCCCGGTACAAAGGAGCCCGGGAGAGGATATTTACCGGGGAGGGGGGGCCGTTTTGGGGGGAGGAGAGTTCCGGTTCGAGCGATTCCGTTTTGGTAGCAGGATTCCGTTTTACAGGAGGAATCTGTTAATTCTTGGGGGAGACGGCCCGGAAACGGGCTGGAGCCCGTCCGGCGCACGGGTGTCAGATTAATCCGGCGGCCTTTAATCCCTGGAGCGGCCCGCCTGGATTCGCTTGAGTTCCCTGAGCGTGAGGTGAAGGTCCTCATCCCGCAGGGTGGGTGTCGCGATGCGTGCGCGGCGGATGTCGGCGGTGTCCACATCGACGGCAAGAAGCTTCGCCTTCCAGCGCGGGGCGGTGGCCAGCATCTCGCCGGTTGGCAGGATGACCTCGGAGCCGCCCCAGAAGCTGATCCCGTCCTCGTAGCCAACCCGGTTGCAAAAGAACACAAACTGGCTGAAAGCAGCCGCGTGCGTCCGGGTCAATGAATTCCACTGGCGTTCGATAGCCAGGCTCGATTTCCCGCCGTTTTGTTTTTTGACCCCCCGCGCCGGGCTCGACGAAGGAACGATGAGCAAGTCGGCGCCATCCTGTGAGGCGATGTAGGCCAGACTCGGGTGCCAGGCGTCCTCGCAAATCAGTATCACCGCCCTTCCAAAACGGGTGTCAAAGGCGCGCACCTGCTTTCCCGCGCCGACATACCTCGCCTCATCAAACAGACCGTAAGTAGGCAAATAAAGTTTCCGGTGCCGATGAAGGAGCTTCCCTTTCTCGAAGTATCCCGCCGTGTTGTAAAAACCGTGGCGCGGGGACTCCTCGATATAACCGACGACGATGGAGATATCCTCGCTCATCGCAGCGATTTCCTTGAACAAAGGCGAGCTTTTGCTGATGGCGGCCTCGGGAACAATGTCTTTCAGAAAATATCCCGTAAGCGAGAGCTCAGGGAACACCAGCAGGTCCACCCCGAGCTTGAGGGCTTTTTTCACCTCTCCCCGAATTATCTTCTCGTTGGCCTCGAGGTTTCCCAGCGTCGGGCCGATTTGGGCCAAACCCACTTTAAATTTCATTCCATCGCTCCATAGATCGGAAAAGAGAAACTCTCTAGCACACCCAGCCCCGTCCGCGAAACCGGCGCGGCGAAAATTTTAAATAAAAAGCTTCGTGCGGGCATCGCTCGTCTGCCTGAGAAAGTTCGGCAAACTGATCACCTCGTCCACGATGCCCTCCAGATCCGCCGCCGACAAATCCAAAAATTTAACCTGCGCGGCGCAGGCGTAGAGTTTCAGCCTGCCCGTCTGGCGGGCGGTGTCGATAAGATCGCTCACCGAGTGCGCATGCGCTTTTTTCATCCGCTCCTCCAACCTGGGACCTTCCTCCCCGTAGGAGGCCGGAAACCGGGTGTCGTCCAGGTCGTCCGCCGCGAATCGCCGAAGCGCCTCGAAAAAAAGAATCACCCTGACATCATCGCCATTGGCGGCGGCGCTCACCGCCAGCGTCGCCACCTGATAAAGGCGGTCATAATCCCCGCTATGCGCGAAAATGACGAATTGCGCGTCACCCGCCGGTCCATTGTTCATTGGGCCGTTACTCATCGGACTATTACTTCTCGGCCTGGGGCCGCCGATTCGGCACACCGGAAACCAACGCCGGCATGGGCTTTTGACGGGGCCCCTTTCCAGCGGTGAAAGGTGCTGATTTCTTTCTTGGGGCTCCTCCAGAACCCGCCCCGGACAACCCGGAGGCTTCCCCTGCGCGGGCCCTTCGGATTTCGCGACGGCGACCGGGCATAGTAGGTGACCTGATAATAATCGCTCGTCCATTCCGCGACATTTCCAGCCATGTCCACGGCTCCGTAGGGGCTTTTGTCGAGAGGAAAGTTGCCGGCCGGAAGGGGGCCTTTCTGGCGTTTTCCGAAATTCGACGAACCCGGCGCGGCCAAATCGCCCCAAGGGAAAATACGGCGGTCCGTACCGCGTGCGGCTTTCTCCCACTCCGCCTCGGTCGGTAGCCGCTTGCCGGTCCAGGCGCAATACGCCTCCGCATCGAACCAGGCGACCAGCGTTACCGGAATGTCGCCCGCGCCCGGAGGCACTTTATTTCCGCTCCACGCAAACCGGCTCCAGCTTGTAATGTTTCTCGCGGCATTTTGGACACTCGGCGCCGGCCGGCCCGTGGAACGCACAAACCGCCCGTAGGCGGCGTTTGTTACCTCGAATTTATCAATTTTAAAAGAATCCAGGTAAACAGGCCTTCCGGGAAAATAGTCCCTCTTTTCAGGCGAGGACGCCCGGGCGTTTCTTCCGCGAAAGAATTCTCCGGCCGGAACGAGAACCATTGGTGAATTATCCCGCCCCTTTCCTGCGGGGAGGGCTGGCTGCGCGGCCTTTCGGCCCGCGCCTCCACAACCCGAAACAATGGCCAGCACAAACGACGCCCAAATAATGAATCGGTTCATTCAAAATCTTTCGGCTCAACATCCTTAAAATCGAAACTTGGCAAATCGGACGGTGGCGGCGGCTTCGGGCGGGCCGCCCTTCTCTCCTGAATCCGATGAACGGCATTCCAGATCAGAGCGACGGCAACCGTGGCCGCGCCCAGGGCGATTGCCATCCCGGTATTCCGCGTATATACGAATCCGGCCATCAGGAACCAGAATACAAACCCTGTGCAAATCGTCCACATTGATCGTGATTCCATTCTTGCCTCGTCATTGCCGGCGTTCGGGAAATGCTTTCCTTTTCCGCGAATCCGCGCCGGAGAAATTTCCCCTGACGTCCGGATTATTGAACCTCGGAACAACCGCCAGGAACCGGAAAGTATGCGCGATAGCGCCGGCCACCCTGGAACCGCGCGGCCGGAAATGCGGGAGGCTGCTCTCAGGCAGTTTCTTCGGCAGGGGCGCGCCGGTCATCGACCTGCCCGTCTTCTCCGGTCATGTGACAGGCGCCCTCGAAGACCGCGCCCTCTTCGATATAAATACTCGGCGTGTAAACCTCACCCTTAACGTGACTTCCTGCCCTGATTTCGCATTTTTCCTTGGCTTCTATCTTTCCTTCCACATGACCCATCACGATAACGGTTCCGGCCTGAATGTTCGCGGTAATGCGCGCGGCCGCGCCGATAATAAACGTATCCTCGGTGATGACTTCCCCCTCGAGTACGCCATCGACGCGCACGGTTCCCTCGAAGGAAATCACGCCCTTGAATTCGGTTCCCTCCCCCAAAAACGCTCGTATGCTTTTTTCGTAGTTCTTGTCGCTACGGGCCATTCATTTTCCTCCGCTGACCGGCTAAATGGTTTTCAGGGGCCGTCCTTCAGGAAAGCCGATCCACTATGCCTTCAAGCATTTCGGCCGAGTAATATTCGATAACCATCTGACCTTTTTTCTCGTCGCCCTGTATCAGCACCTTTGTTCCCAAGATCCCGCGCAGACGATCGCCAATTTCGCGAAGGAATACCGCTTGCGGCCCGATGGGGCCCTCTTCCCGGGAAGACACTGCGTATCTTCCTCTTTTAGACGCCGAACCCGCAAGCGCCTTTCGTACTCTACTCTCAAGCTGGCGCACGGAAAGGCCGTATTTCTTCGCCACTTGGGCGAGTTTCACGATTTCCTCCTCCTCGCGAAGGGCCAGAAGGGCGCGGGCATGGCCCATGGACAAATCACCAGCAACCACAATCTCCTGAACACGGGCGGGCAACCGAAGCAACCGTATGTAGTTGGCCACCGTGGAGCGATCTTTCCCGACGCGGGAGGCAACCTCCTCCTGGGTGAGGGAAAGCCGAACCATCATGCTTTCGTAGGCGGCGGCTTCTTCCATTGGATTCAGATCGGAGCGCTGAATATTTTCGATCACGGCGATTTCAAGGGTATCCTCCGCCGCCGCGTTGATAACGATTGCAGGAACTTCGGCAAGGCCCGCCATCCGGGCCGCGCGCCAGCGCCGCTCCCCGGCGACTATCTGGTATCCGTTCCCTGAGGGATTCACAAGGATCGGCTGGAGCACGCCGTGGCGCCGGACGGACTCGGCCAGCTCTCCCAGCTCGTCATCGTCAAACTCCATTCGCGGCTGATGTACGCCGGGCTGAAGGCGATCAATCGGAACCTGAATGATTCTGCTTCCGTCGGGCTCCGGCGGCGATGCCGGATCCGGTTCGATTTTCTCCTGAGGCTCCGCAACAATTTCCGCCGACAAAAGGGCGTCGAGCCCGCGGCCAAGTCCTCTTTTTTTCGCGGTCGCCATTATTCGCGTCCTTTCAATTCCGTGCGCGTCAGAAACTCCCTGGCCATCGCGAGGTAAGCCTGTGCGCCCGAGGAGGAAATATCATATGCGATTATCGGTCTGCCGTGGCTTGGGGCCTCGGCCAAACGAACGCTTCGCGGAATCGCAACCCGGTAAACCAGGTCCGGCATATGGGAGCGAAGATCCTCGCCGACTTGCCTGGAAAGGTTGGTCCGCGCGTCGTACATCGTCAAAACAATTCCCCCGATGCGGAGACCCGGATGAATTGACCCCCGGACACGCTCGACCGTTTTGATAAGACGCGCGAGCCCCTCAAGAGCAAAATACTCGGCCTGGATGGGTATCAGAATCTCGTCAGCGGCCTTGAGAGCATTGAGGGTGAGCAGGCTCAGTGAGGGGGGACAGTCAACGAAAATATAACGAAAGTATTTTTTGTAAGGCTTAAGGGACGCCTTCAGGCGGCCCGTTCGGTCATCGACATCGGCCAGCTCAAGCTCCGCCCCAACCAGGTCAACCGAGGACGGTATTACTTTAAGTCTTTTAATTTCAGTGTCTTGTATAGATTCCCGGGCCAGCGGATCGCCCAGAACAAGCGACCGGTAAAGCCCGGAATCGTCGGATGAAATGCCGAAGGCGCTTGTTGCGTTAGACTGGGGATCAAGATCAACCAGAAGCGTGGGTTTGTCGGCTACGGCCACACATGCGGCGAGATTGACGGATGTGGTGGTTTTCCCCACACCTCCCTTTTGGTTAACCACGGCAATGACGCGGCAGCCTGGCGAATTATTTTCACGGGGCCCGGAAGTTAACGCTGGGGGGGGGAGTGTTTTTTCTTGCATCATTTCTCGGGAATTTGAAGTGTAAGTATATGTTTTCAAGAGTTTCGCATAGTAACAAATGAAACTCAAGGTTTTGTTCCACGTGAAACCTAAAAATCGAAAAATTGTTTCATGTGGAACATTTCGGCGTAATGCCCTTCTTTTCGTGGACGAGGGGGGGGTGAGATGT
>JAPYQX010000455.1 GCA_029937135.1 Nitrospinota bacterium | reverse complement strand
CATTCATATGTTGCCGAAATCTATGGCGTATTTCTTTTACCGTATTCTGGGCAGGGACGTTGACCGCTTGAAGAAATTGTTGAATTTTCAAACGATCTCTCATCACAAAAAGATTGCCTCGAAATACTTTTGTGAAATCAAGAACATTGCTTCGGAAAGGTTAAAACATTTCTCGGAAGAGGATTTGTTGCGCTACAAAGGCAACAAAAAAATGCGAAAGGTAGTGGACATTTCAATTAAGCGAAATATATTGTCCTCGCGGGTGATAGGAATTCTTTCCAGTTTGGCTATTGCTGACTTGATTATGAAAAAAAGTTAACCCCGTTGACCTATCCTTAAAAGTGGTACCGTTCCCCAGTTTATCAGGAATTTTAGCAGGGAAGGGTTCGCGCGTGGCTGCAACCACCGCCACCCAGTTTCCTTCTATACAAATTTTGTGCGATTCTTATATCATTGTTAAAGAAATAATCCCAACTTGAAAATATTGTGTGTGGCGATTACAACCAATTGTACAGCTAGTCTTCTTCCCTAACAATCGGTAGGGTAGGAAGATATCCGGGTCGGATCGAATTTCCCGGATTCTAATTTCGATAAGAAAAGAGCAGATTGAATTTCTCTCCTGCCTCCCCGGTACAATATCTGCCGCTGGGTTTTTCCGAGAGGTCGTGTTTTAAGTGACTCTTGACGTTATGTGGTCGGTGTTGCTCATTGCTGCGGTTTTGAGTTATCTGAGCGCCCAATTCCGCAAAAATATTTCTTCCGCGGAAAAAATATTTTACGGAATTCTCATCGCCGCGTTCCTTTTGAGGGTAGGCTCCGCCCTCATAATGAATTTTACGGAACTGGTCCCGATTAAATATCTTGAGGACAATTCAACCTACGAAAGACTGGCCTGGCGGCTGGCCCGCGGGATAGAGATTAAGGCGCAGGCGGAGCCCAATAGGAATTTCATCTGGCTGATTTCCAGGGTATTCATTGTTTTTGGGTTTGTGCCTTTTCTCGTGGGCACTCTCAGCGCCCTGACCGGCATGCTGACCGTCCTGAACATTCACAAAATCACAAAAATGGTGGGCGGAGACAGAGCGGCCGCTCTTGTTAGCGGCTTATGGGCAGTACTCCCTTCCGTGGTATTTGTAACCAGTCAACCTTTACGCGATCCGATAATCTTCCTTTTAATTTCGACAATCTTATTGTGGATGGTCCGCCTTGAAAAAGGGGAGGCGGGTGCATTGCTGCCGGCGGCCGGGGTGGCCCTTTTTGCGGTATTGTTGTGTTTTTTCAGGCCGAATCAATTCATTATCGTTTTAATGGCATTAATGGTTGCTCCCCTGGCCACATTCGGCTGGGACCGCCAAAAACCGATGTCTTCCCGGCTTTGCATTCGCGGCCTTGGCGCTCTCGAATTTATGGCGTTTCTCGTCATGGATTGCCTTGGTTTAAACGGCTTGGATCTGGTGCGGCAATACAGCGACGCCGGATACTCCCAACTCAACCTCCAGCGCGTGTGGATGGCCAATCTTGTCCCCGTGTCTAGAGAAGTTAAAAAAATAGCTCAATCGAGCAAGAAAAAAGAAACCGAAACCGGGGTCAAGGTGGTCATAAAATCCAAGCCTGCTCTACGGCCCGGCTACCGGAGCAAGGATGAAAAAATATTCGAGGCGCAAGTGAAGGACGGCGTGTTGACCGGATATAGACACGATGACGGGGCAGAACGAGGTACGGTTATCGGATTTTCAATCGTGTCCGATAACAATATGAAAGAATTCATTCTCAGATTGCCCATCCGAATAACATCGTTTTTACTGTCCCCATTTCCATGGCAGTTCAAATCATTGTTCCTGAAAATCACGGTGGCCGAGAATTTGATTTTATACGGTTTCTTGATCTTTGGGTTGATATCGATTCCATTATTGTTTCGGTCGAATCCGGGCCATGTACGATTTTTGATTTTATATATGATTTTTTCAATTGGCATATATAGTCTTATTGAAGGAAACGTGGGCACCGGGTACCGGC
>JAPYQX010000078.1 GCA_029937135.1 Nitrospinota bacterium | reverse complement strand
TCCTTGTCCGCCATCGCCGAGGTGGTATACGGGTCCCACTCCAGAATTTTCTCGCCCTCGCTGACCCGGGCGCCTTCCCTTGCCTTGACCAATGCGCCATAGACGACCGTATAGCGCTCCCGCTCCCGGCCGTTTTCATCGCAGATGGAAATCAGGCCGTTCCGGTTCATGACAATCTGCTCGCCCTTGGCCGTCGTGATGATTTTGAGATTTTCATACTTCACAAAACCCGAGCGCTTGGCTTCGACCGTGCTCTGCTCGCCGGCCCGCATCGCGGTTCCCCCGATGTGGAAGGTCCGCATCGTCAGCTGGGTTCCCGGCTCGCCGATGGATTGGGCCGCGATGACGCCAACAGCCTCGCCCATTTCGATCAACGTTCCGGTCGCCAGGCTTCGTCCGTAGCATTGGGCGCAGACGCCGGTGCGCGCATCGCAGGTGAGCACCGAGCGGATGTACACCTTGTCGACTCCAGCGTTTTCAATCATGCGGACTTTATCCTGATTGATCTCCTCGCCCACCTGGCAAAGAACATCCCCGCTGAACGGATCCTTAATGTCCTGAAGGGCGGTCCGCCCGATAATCCGGTCCCCGAGGTTCTGGATAATCTCTCCGCCCTCGACAAGCGCCACCATCTCGATTCCGTTCACGGTCCCGCAGTCTTCTTCGGTGATGATGACATCCTGAGCCACATCGACCAGCCGCCGGGTCAGGTATCCGCTGTTGGCGGTTTTGAGGGCGGTATCCGCCAATCCCTTCCGAGCGCCGTGAGTCGAAATAAAGTACTGCAACACCGAGAGGCCTTCGCGGAAGTTGGCTGTGATGGGGGTTTCGATGATTTCCCCGGAGGGCTTCGCCATCAGGCCGCGCATGCCGCCGAGCTGGCGGAGCTGGGCCGTGCTGCCGCGAGCCCCCGAATCGGCCATGATGTAGATGGGGTTAAAGTCCGCATCCTCGGCGGAATCACCGTTGCCATCAGCGCCACCGCCTGTCCCGTTCATGACTCGATCGTCATCTTTCTCAAGGGATTTGAACATCTCCCCCGCGACCTCCTCGGTCACATGGGACCAGATGTCGATAATTTTGTTGTAGCGCTCCCCGTCCGTAATCAGGCCGTCGCGGTACTCTTTTTCAACATCGACTACCTGATCGCGCGCACCCTCGGCCAACGCCTCCTTCGCATCGGGAATCTTCATATCGTCGATGGAAATCGAGATCCCCGCCTTGGTCGCATAGTAGAAACCCAAGTCCTTCAAGGCGTCGAGGAATTTTACCGTCGCCGCGCGGCCTGCCAGTTCGTAGCAAGTGGCGACCAAGGTGGTGAGTCGCCTTTTGTCGAGGACATCGTTCACCGTTGAGAACGGCACACCCTCGGGCAGTATTTCAAACATGAGTACGCGCCCGACCGTGGTTTCCACCAAATCGCCCTGAACCCGTACCCGGATCCGGGTCTGAAGACCCAACGTATCCTGGTCGTAGGCGACCCGGACTTCCGCAGGGTTACTGAAAACACGGCCCTCGCCTTTCGAGCCGCCGCGCGGTTTCGTCAAGTAGTAACAACCCAAAATGATGTCCTGGCTCGGCACCGCCACGGGCATACCGTTCGCGGGCGAGAGGATGTTATTCGCCGATAGCATGAGAACCCTCGCCTCCTCGACGGCATCCACCGACAGCGGAACGTGCACGGCCATCTGGTCGCCGTCGAAATCGGCGTTGAATGCCGCGCACACCAGCGGGTGAACACGAATGGCCTTGCCCTCGACCAACTGGGGCATGAAGGCCTGCATCCCCAGGCGGTGAAGCGTCGGTGCGCGGTTGAGGATAACCGGATGGTTCTTCACCACCTCTTCGAGCACGTCCCAGACCTCGGGGCGCTCCTCGTCCACGAGTTTTTTGGCCGCCTTGACGGTCGAGACCAACCCCTTCTCCTCGAGCTTGTTATAGATAAATGGCTTGAACAGCTCGAGAGCCATTTTTTTCGGCAGGCCGCACTGGTCGAATTTCAACTCGGGGCCCACCACGATGACGGAGCGGCCCGAATAGTCCACGCGCTTTCCAAGAAGGTTCTGGCGAAAGCGGCCCTGCTTGCCCTTGAGCATGTCCGATAGGCTCTTGAGCGGCCTCCGGTTCGCTCCTCGAAGCAGGCGTCCGCGGCGGCCGTTGTCGAACAATGCATCGACCGCTTCTTGAAGCATGCGCTTTTCGTTTCGGATGATGATATCGGGCGCCTTGAGGTCCATCAAGCGCATCAGCCGGTTATTCCTGTTGATAACGCGGCGGTAAAGATCGTTCAGATCGCTTGTGGCGAACCGTCCACCGTCGAGCGGCACCAGCGGGCGAAGCTCCGGGGGCAGAACCGGAATCACCTCTAGAATCATCCACTCTGGCCGGTTGCCCGAATTCCGAAAGGCGTCGACCACCTTGAGGCGCTTGATATACTTCTTTTGCTTCTGGACGTTTTTCGTTTCCTTGATATCGACCTTCAACTCCTCGGCCAGGGCTTCAAGGTCAATCTGGTCCAGCATCTCCCGAATGGCCTCGGCCCCGATCCCCACCTTGAAGTCGTCCTCGTCGAAATCATGGAGGAGTGTCCGGCGCTGGTCCTCGGTGATCAGATCGCTTTTCTTGAGCCCCGTTTCGCCCGGATCGATAACAATATAGTTCTCGAAATAGAGCACCCGCTCCAGGGCGCGGAGGGTCATGTCGAGCAGATTGCCTATCCGGCTGGGCAGGCCCTTGAAAAACCAAACGTGGGAAACCGGGCTAGCGAGTTCAATGTGACCGAGCCGCTCGCGGCGCACCTTGGAGGAAATGACCTCGACACCGCATTTCTCGCAAACGACGCCGCGGAACTTCATGCGCTTATACTTCCCGCACAGGCACTCGTAGTCCTTGATCGGTCCGAAGATCACCGCGCAGAAAAGGCCGTCCCGCTCAGGCTTGAACGTGCGGTAGTTGATGGTTTCCGGTTTTTTCACCTCACCGGAAGACCAGGCGCGGATGGTGTGTGGCGACGCAAGTCGAATCCGGATAGCGTCGAATGAGACGGGATCCTTCGGTTTTTCAAATAAATTGAGGATGCTGTCCAATGCATTTCCTCCCTGGTCCCGTGCGGGAAAACCCGTGGGCGAAGGTTACCGCGGCGCCTCGCCGCTTTCGATCAGTTCGATGTCGAGCGCGAGGCTCTGCAACTCTTTCATCAAAACGTTAAACGACTCGGGCAGATTCGCTTCCAGGATATTTTCTCCCTTGACGATGGACTCGTACATCCGTGTACGGCCGGCCACGTCGTCGCTTTTCACAGTCAGAATTTCCTGCAGGGTTTTCGCGGCCCCGTAGGCCTCGAGCGCCCAGACTTCCATCTCGCCCAGGCGCTGGCCGCCGAACTGCGCCTTGCCGCCGAGGGGCTGCTGGGTAACGAGCGAATAGGGACCCGTCGATCGTGCGTGGATTTTGTCATCCACCAGATGGTGAAGCTTGAGCATGTAGATAATACCCACCGTGACAGCCTGCTGGAACACATCGCCGCTCCGGCCGTCAAAGAGCTTCGTCTTGCCGTAGGGGGGCAGTTTCGCCTCCGCCATGAGGCGGACGATATCTTCTTCGTGAGCGCCGTCGAAAACAGGGGTGGCGAAATGCCGGCCGAGTTTTTCTCCGGCCCACCCCAGGTTCGTCTCAAGTATCTGGCCGACGTTCATGCGCGAGGGCACGCCCAACGGGTTCAGGATGATGTCGATGGGAGTCCCGTCTTTAAGGTAGGGCATGTCCTCTTCGGGAACGATGGTCGATACGACGCCCTTGTTCCCATGACGGCCCGCCATCTTGTCGCCCACCTGAAGCTTTCGCTTCATGGCGACATAGACTTTGACCATTTTCAGCACGCCGGGAGGCAACTCGTCGCCCTTCTGGAGCTTGCTGATCTTCTCCTCGAGAATACTCTCGAGAAGCCGAATCTGCTCTTCAGTGCGCTGGTACACTTCGGTCATCAGCTCGGTCACATCCTTGGGGACCGGAACATGGAGAAGCTGGCCGCCGGTTAGCGACGCGACCATCTTGGCCGTGAGCGCCGTTCCCCGGCCGCCGATGGACTCGCCCGTATCGGGGTCCGCGAGCTTCGCGGTCAAGGACTTGCCCACCAGCATGGACCGGAGACGCGTGTCTCCCTCCTTGCGGACGATCCGGACCTCGTCTCCGTAGTCTTTCTCGAGGCGGGCGATTTCCTCCTCCTCGATGTCGATGGTACGCGCATCCTTGGGAAGCCCCCGCCGGGAGAAGACGCGCACTTCGACAATCGTCCCCTCGTTGCTCGGCGGCACCCGGAGGGAGGAGTCGCGGACATCCCCGGCTTTTTCGCCGAAGATCGCCCGGAGCAGTTTTTCCTCGGCGCTGAGCTGGGTCTCGCCCTTGGGCGTGATGCGGCCCACGAGGACATCGCCGGGCAGCACCCTCGCGCCCACACGGATGATCCCGCTCTCATCGAGGTTCGCGAGCGCCTCCTCGCTCTGGTTCGGGATGTCCCGGGTTATTTCCTCGGGACCCTGCTTGGTGTCGCGCGCCTGAATCTCGAATTCCTCGATGTGGATGGAGGTGTAGATATCCTCCTTGACCACCCGCTCCGAGATGACGATAGCGTCCTCGAAGTTGAATCCGTTCCAGGGCATGAAAGCAACGAGAAGGTTCCGCCCCAGCGCGATCTCGCCCATATCGGTCGAGAAGCCGTCGGCGATGACCTCGCCCTTCTTCACCTTTTGTCCCAGGGCCACGATTGGTTTTTGGTTGATGCAGGTGTTCTGGTTCGAGCGGCGGAATTTCACCAGATTGTGGATATAAACACCCGGATCGCGCGGGTCGCGCTTGGCCCCCGTCGCACGGATGACCACTCGCGCGGCGTCCGCGCTGACCACCTCGCCATCGGCCTGGGCAAGTACCACCGCCCCCGAATCGCGGGCGGCGATCGCCTCCATGCCCGTGCCCACCACGGGAGCCTCGGTCCTCAAAAGCGGGACGGCCTGACGCTGCATGTTCGAGCCCATCAGGGCTCGGTTGGCGTCGTCGTTCTCAAGGAAGGGAATGAGCGATGTGGCGACGCTCACCAGCTGCTTTGGCGAGACGTCCATGAAATCCACCTGCTCCCGGGGCACGAGTACGAACTCCCCGCTCGTCCGGGCGGAGACCAGCTCGTTCACGAGGTTACCCTTTTTGTCCACCGGCGCGTTCGCCTGGGCGATTTTGTATTTATCCTCGTCGATGGCCGAGAGCCATTCAACTTCATCGGTGACGCGCCCGCCAATAATCTTCCGGCAAGGCGTTTCGATGAAACCGTACTCGTTCACCCGTGCGTAGGTGGAAAGGCTTGCGATCAATCCGATGTTCGGCCCCTCCGGGGTTTCAATCGGGCAAATCCGGCCGTAGTGGGTCGGATGCACGTCGCGCACCTCGAACCCGGCCCGGTCCCGGGTCAATCCTCCGGGTCCAAGCGCCGAGAGGCGGCGCTTGTGTGTAATTTCGGAAAGCGGATTCGTCTGGTCCATGAACTGGCTGAGTTGGCTGGACCCGAAGAATTCCCTGATCGCCGCGGTGATCATTTTCGAGTTGATCAAGTCGCGTATCGAAAGCGTATCGAGATCCTGGATGCTGAGACGCTCTCGAATGGCCCTTTCCATCCGGACCAATCCCAGGCGGAACTGTCTCTCGAGCAACTCGCCCACCGAACGGACCCGGCGGTTGCCCAGATGATCGATATCGTCGGTCGAGCCCTGTCCGTGGCGCAGTTCGATGATGTAGCGAACAACGGCGATAACATCGTCCAGGGTGAGTGTCCTCTGGTCGAGCGGGAGGTTGAGCCCAAGTTTCGTGTTGAGCTTGAGGCGCCCGATGCGCGAGAGGTCGTACCGCTTGGCGTTGAAGAAAAGGTTTTCAAAAAGGTTCCGCGCCGTGTCCTTCGTCGGCGGGTCGCCCGGCCGGAGACGCTTGTATATCTCCACCAGCGCATCCTCGGTGGACTCGCACTTGTCCGAGGTCAAGGTATCCCGGATGGTCCGGTCGGCGCCGACCCCCGACACATAAAGTAGCGGGATCTTGGCGATATTCTTCTCGCGCAGCGTGGCGAGCCCTTCCGCCGTGATTTCCTCGTTGGTATCGAAAAGAACTTCGCCGGTCTCGGGATCGGCGACCGGCTGTGCGATGATTCCGCCGACGACCTCCTCGTCCTTGAGGTCAAGCGTTTCAATACCGGCGGCCTGAAGTTTCCGAAGCGCCACCCGCGTGAACTTCCTGCCCGCCTTCAGAACCAGCTCGCCCGTCTTGGGAAGAATAAGGTCCTCGAAGATTCTCTGGTTCACCATCAGCTCGTTGATGGTCTTGTAGAAAACCTTGCGCTTCTCGTCGTAGAAAATATCCTCGCTCTGATAAAAAGAATTCAGGATATCGTCCATCGAGAGGCCAAAGGCGCGCAGGAGGACCGTGACAGGAAGCTTGCGCCGCCGGTCTATTCGCACATACAAAATGTCCTTGCTGTCGAATTCGAAATCGAGCCAGCTTCCCCTTGCCGGAATCATCCTCGCCGTGAAAGCCGACATGGCGGAAGTCTTGGTTTTGTCGGAGCTGAAAAAAGCGCCGGGCGAGCGATGCATTTGACTGACAACGACCCGCTCGGTCCCGTTGATGATGAAAGTTCCGTTGTCGGTCATCAGAGGAACTTCGCCGAGGTAAACTTTTTGCTCTTTTACCTCGCTGACCCGCTTCTCCTTGGTTTCTTCGTCTTTCTCGTACAAGGTCAGGCGCATCAACACCCGCAGGGGAGCAACATAGGTCATCCCCCTGTGTCGGCACTCGTCGGCCTCGTGCTTCTGGCGGCAGAAGACCTCTTTGCCATTCTCGTCAACGACGCCCGGTCCCCCGAGGCCCTCGTACTCGACCCCGGCGGCTTCCCATATCCCGATCTCGTAGCCGAGATACTCGAGGATGGCGTTTTCGCCTGAATTCGATATGGGGAATATGCTCCGGAATACGCCTTCGAGCCCATCATCGGGGCGGCGGTCCTCCGGTTTCACCTCCCAGAGCAGGAAACGCTCATAGGAAGTGAGCTGAATTTCAATCAAATCTGGAATGTCGATGACCGCAGGAATCTTTGCGAAGCTTTCGCGGACGCGGCGACCGTTACCGTTGCTCTGTAGTTTAGTGTTCATCGCTTACCTCGAAGGCGGGTTCCTCGAAAGGCCCGGGTCAGTCCAAATCCCCGGGACGACAGGGACAACCGGCACTACTTGGTAAGCGTCAGGATATCTCGACCTCCGCTCCAACTGCCTTGAGTTTTTCGGCTGCCGCGTCGGCATCTTCCTTGGAGACGTTTTCGACTACGGCTTTGGGAGCCGTGTCGGCAACCTCTTTAGCCTCCTTGAGCCCCAGGCTCGTCAGTTCGCGAATGGCCTTGATAACCTTTATTTTTTCCTGCCCCACAACTTTCAGCGTTACGGTAAACTCCGTCTGCTCCACGGCGTCAGCGTCGTCGCCGCCTGCCGGCATGGCTCCGCCCATCATCACAGGAGCCGCGGCGGAGACGCCAAACTTCTCCTCCAGCTCTTTGACAAACTCACTGAGCTCAAGAACCGTCATACTTTCGATAAAGGAGATCACATCTTCTTTGGTCGCCACCATTAAACCCTTCCTATATTCAACAAGAATTCAGAATGCCCCGAGCGGGGGCCCAAACCCATAAAAAACCATAGAAAACCCCTTTTAAGGGGCAACCCACTATTTTTACCCGTTTTCCTTTTTCTTTGCAATAGCCTGGACGGCATATAGGAGCTTCGTGATAACCGCGTTGAGAACGCGCGGGAGAGAGGCGACCTGGGCGTCCATCACCCCGGCCAGAATGCCCAGAAGCACTTCCCGGGGCGGAAGCTCGGCCAGGGCCTTGATTTTCTCCTCATCGAGGAAAACACCCTCCACCACCCCGCCATTAATCTTGCCGCCGCCGGACTCCTTGAGGAAGTCGTTGAGCACCTTGGCGGGCGCCGCCGGGTCGCCCTGGGTGGTCGCCACCGAAACCAGACCTTCAAGATGGTCCCGAATCGGCTCGAACGAAGTCCCCTCGACGGCCCGAACCAGAAGGTTGTTTTTCACGACGGAGAGATTGACCCCGGCTTCCCGGGTTTTCCGCCTGAGAACGGTCATCTGGGAGACGGACAGCCCCCGGAAGTCGAACAAAATCGCGGCAGTCGCGCCGGACATCTTCTCGCGAATGGCCTCGACCTGCTCTACTTTTACCTCGCTTGGACCGCGGCCCGCCGCGGCTCTTCCTTTTTCGGCCACCTCGGTGGTCATAGTTTCAAACCCTCTTACTTCATGGAAGCGATGACACCCTGGTGATCGATTTTCACACCGGGGCCCATCGTGCTGGATATGGTCAAACTACGGAAATAAGCGCCCTTGCTGGCCGCGGGCTTCGCCCGGTTCAGGGAATCCACCAGGGCCTTGATGTTTTCCGCCAAGGCGGCCATCTCGAAACTGGCCTTTCCGACGGGAGCGTGGATGATCCCCGCCTTGTCCACCCGGTATTCGACTTTTCCCGCCTTGATTTCCTTGACCATTCGCTCGACATCGAACGAGACGGTCCCGGACTTGGGATTGGGCATCAAGCCACGCGGCCCAAGGATTCGCCCGATTTTACCGACCACCCCCATGACATCCGGGGTAGCGACCGCACGATCAAATCCCGTCCAGCCATTCTGAATCTTCTCGGCCAGGTCCTCGGCGCCGACGAAATCAGCTCCGGCATCCGCCGCCTCCCGGGCTTTGTCGCCCTTGGCGAATACGGCCACCGTCTGGGTCTTGCCGATGCCGTTGGGCAGGGCAACGCTTCCGCGCACCATCTGCTCGGCGTGGCGGGGGTCAACCCCAAGCTTGGCCGCGATCTCGACCGTCTCGTCAAACTTGACCTTGGCCCCTTCCTTGAGAAGGGCGATGGCTTCCTCAAGAGAATATATCTTCTCCGGGTCCACCTTCTCCTCGGCACTTCTGTAGCGTTTGCCGTGTTTTGCCATGTTGTTCTCCCGTTTCGTGGTTCCCGCGGCGCCCCCCGGCCCACCAGGCCGGAACGCCTCCCACAGCTGTTAATTAGCCTTCCACGGTAATGCCCATGCTCCGGGCGGTACCCTCGATAATCCTCATCGCATTTTCAATATCGCCGGCGTTGAGATCCTCTTTTTTCGTCTCGGCGATTTCCTTGACCTGCTCCCGGGTCACCGAACCGACCACTTCCCGGCCCGAGGTGCCGCTTCCCTTCGCGAGACCGGCCGCCTGTTTGAGTAGGGAGGCGGCCGGCGGACTCTTCATGATGAAGGTGAAGCTTTTGTCAGCGTAGACGGAAAGGACCACGGGGATGATGGTCCCTTCCCGGCCCTGGGTCTGTGAGTTGAACGCTTTGCAAAACTCCATGATGTTCACGCCCTGCTGGCCCAGCGCGGGGCCGACGGGCGGGGCCGGATTGGCTTGGCCAGCCGGAATCTGGAGCTTGATCGTGGCCTGAACTTCTCTTTTTCTCTGAGCCATCTCTATCTCGCCTTACTTGATTTAGAAAGGCCACTCGCTCTCAAGGGCGTGCAGCCGGTATCAGACCTTTTCCACCTGAAGTATCTCGATCTCGACCGGGGTGGTCCGCCCGAAAATACTCACCATCACCTTGACCTTGCCCCGATCGGGATGAACCTCGTCGATCACGCCGGTGAAATTCACGAAGGGACCGTCAACCACACGAATGTTCTCGCCCTTCTCGAACTCGACCTTGTGGGCCGGCTTCTCGGCCTCGCCCTTCATCTGCTTGACGATGTTCTGGACCTCGGCCTCGCTCAGCGCCGAGGGGGATGTCCCGCCGAGAAAACCCGTGACCTTCGGCGTGTTCTTGACCAGGTACCAGGACTGCTCGTCGCAATCCATCTCGATGAGAATATAGCCGGGGAAAAATTTCCGGTTGCTGGTCCGGCGCTTGCCGCCCTTGACCTCGACCACCTGCTCGGTGGGGATAACTATTTCGCCCAGCTGATCCTCGACCCCGGCGGTGCGGAACTGTTCCGCGATGTTGAGCCGCACCTTGTTCTCGAATCCCGAGTAGGTGTGAACCACATACCACTCTTTCGCCACGTCCGTATCTCCGCTCAATTCACCATGGTGAATAAAAAATCGATGGCTCGCGTGAGCGCCAGGTCCACCAACCCCAGATACAGGGCGATGATGAAAACAAAAATAAGCGCCACAACCGTCTGGACGACCGCCTGCCTCCAGGTCGGCCAGGTAACCCGCTTGGCCTCGGTCTGAACATCCATCAAAAACGACCGGGCCTGATTCACCCAGTCCATTACATTAACGGCCATCATTACTCCAGATTCCGTGTCAGCCGCCCAACCTTCCCGGCGGCAAGATCACTATATAGTGATATTCGTTATCAAGAAATATACGCGCCCGATGCCCCGGGCTTTTTTTCATGGCAGGCCAGGAGGGGCTCGAACCCCCAACCGCCGGATTTGGAGTCCGGTGCTCTACCAATTGAG
>JAPYQX010000454.1 GCA_029937135.1 Nitrospinota bacterium | reverse complement strand
AGGGGTGCCAGAGATGTCGCCGGTCGGCCTCGGCGAGGCGGCGGAGGCGGGCGCTCTCGTCCTCGCTTCCCGGCATGGCTTTAGCCGCGCCGGGCGAGGATGACGCCCTCGATCTCATCGAAGTAGAGCTTGCCCTCCTCCTCGCGGGGGTTCATCCAGAGGCGGATCGCGGGAGAGGGCTCGGCGAGGAAGCGCCTGAGGCCATCCAGGTCGTCTTTGCTCAGGTGGGGCCGGTTCACCCACTCCTCGAAGTCCATGCGCTTGCGCATGGTCTCGGTGTAGAGGATTTCGAGGCCCGCGTTCTCGAACATCTCGACGAGAACCGGCAGCGAGTCGCAGCGGTTGTGGCTCGGGTCGCGCAGCGCCTCGAAATCGTTGTAGCCCTTCGCCTCGGGCGGCTCCTCGGGGGCAATGTTGTCGATGTAGACGAGCCGGCCGCCGGGCTTGAGCACCCGGCCCATCTCGCCGATGGCCTTTTGAACGTCGGAGAAATGGTGCGGCGCGATGCGGACCGAAACCGAATCCACTGAACAGTCGCGAAGGGCGATATGCTCGGCGTCCGTGCAGAGCAGCCGGGCGTTCGTTACGCCCTTTTCCGCGCCGTTTTTCCGGGTGGACTCGAGCATGCTCTTCGTCAGGTCGCTCGGAATCACCCAGTCGCACATCGGCGCCATCTGGTAGGCGGTGTGGCCCGCCCCGGTGGCGACATCGAGGTGTATTCCACGCTCGGGTTTAAGTATCTCCGCCGCGCGGGTGAGTGAGCCGCTCTTGGCGTGGGGGGTGCTCGTGATGTAGTAGTCCGAGTCCCCGCTGTAAATCTTCCGGACTTTTTCGCGCTGCCTGGCTGCGTCGTCGGTCATTTTGTCATCCAGTTTTGCCGGGCGGTGGGCGGCGGCGATGGCCGGCGGCTCCCGCCCGGGGGAATATTTGCGTACCGGGAGAATATCGCCGATCTTCCCAAGCCTCAACCAGGCTTGCCGAGCCGGGTTTGCCGAGCCGAATTCATGGCAGGTCCGCCGGGGTTTATTGCAGCCCCGGCGAGGCTCAAGGAAGGCCGACGTGGCTTACTTATGGTAGCCCCGTCACCCATCGGAGCGGGGCGAGGCTGAGCGCCGAGATGTAGGTGATGACCGCGAGGGCGGCGAGGCGAAGAAGGAGGAAGGGCACCGTCGAGCGCCAGACCTCGGCGAGCGGGCGGCCGAAGCGGTTGCTCGCGATGAAGAGGTTGAGCCCGACGGGCGGGGTGATGTAGCCGATCTCGAGATTTGCCAGGAAAATGATACCCAGGTGGACCGGGTGGATGCCGAACTCCTTGGCGATTGGGAGGATAAGCGGAACCACGACAACGATGGCCGAGAAGATGTCCATCATGCTCCCCACGACGAGCAGGAAGAGATTGAGCCCGAACAGAAAGACATAGCGGTTCGTGCTGAAGGAGCGGACCGCTTCTAGACTTCGCTGGGGCGCTTCCTGATCCACGAGATAATTCGTCAGCCCCAGCGACGCGCCGAGGATGACGAGGATTACCCCGACGAGGATCATGCTCTCGAGCGCGATGCCGGGCACCTCGTCCCACAGGTCGAGATCGTGGTAAGCCCAAACCTCGACGATGAGGATGTAGAGGGTGGCGACGACCGAGGCCTCCGCCGCCGTGTAGAGGCCCCCGTAGATGCCACCCAGGATAATGACGGGCAGCGGAAGCTCCCAGCCTGCCTCGCGGAGCGCCGCCATTAACTCCGGGCGGGAAAAGGGGGTGCGCGGCGCCTGGACGCTGGCCACGCGCATGCAGTAGGCCGCGAGGACCGCGATCAGCATCAGGCCCGGCACGGCCCCGGCGATGAACAGGTGATCGATATTCACTCCGGCGACCACGCCGTAGAGGATGAGCGGCAGGCTCGGCGGAAAGAGCAGGCCCAGCCCCCCGCTCGTCGTGACCAATCCGAGCGAGAAGCGCTCCCCGTAGCCGTCCCGGGTGAGCGCCGCGAATAGCAGCCCCCCCAGCGCGACGATGGTGGCCCCCGAGG
>JAPYQX010000077.1 GCA_029937135.1 Nitrospinota bacterium | reverse complement strand
GTTATGTCCCGGATTTGTTGGATAGTCCGTGGGCAAATAGTCGCCATGCGAAGCTCGGATACCGAAGTGAGCTGATGATCCCGATCATCCAGGATGATCGCTGCATCGCTCATCTGCGGATGGCCAGTAAACAAGCCGGAATTTTTTCCGATGAGGAAAGAGAGCTTCTTGTCGGCATCGCCGAGCACCTCGCACCGGTAATTCGAAATCCCAACCTTTATAATATTTCTCAGGAGCGGGGGAGGCGGCTCGAAGCCAATGGCAAAATTGCCCGGGGCGTCGGATCTGAACTCAAACCCGAGGAACTGTTTCAAACCATCGCGCGTGAAATACGGCGTGTAGTCCCGTGTCAACGATGTGTTATCTCGACCATGGGGGAGGAAGGCCGGTTTTTTTGGCACATTGATTCCGATATCGAAGTGGAGGCCTATCAAAATGAAGCAGTTGGAATCAAATCGTTCTGGGAAAAAGAGGTTTACGAAAATAAAAGGGCTATAAGAATTCCAGATGTGCGTGAAATTTCCACCACGAGAACACGCCATTTAGCCGAGGCTGGGATTCGAAGCGTTTTATTGTTCCCATAATTCAAGATAATAAATGCATCGCACACCTATCATTGGCTAGCGTCGAGGTTGAGGGATTTTCCAGCGAAAACGAAGAGTTTCTTTTTTTAATTTCACACCATCTCGGCCCGGCCATCAGAAACGCAATGCTTTACAGCGAATCCGAGGAGCGCGGCAGGAGATTGGCCACTCTTGTGGAAATGACCCAGCGCCTGACACGGGGGCTGGGTCATTCTGAAGTTCTCAATTCTGTCGTTGAGGTGTCCTCCCTTCTATTCGAGGGAGAGGCCGGTTTTCGGATACCCGATGGAGAATATATGAAACTGGTGGCGGCGACTCCGCCGGCGCGGGAGAGCATGAATGAGCGGGTTCTGCTTGGTGAGTCGATAAGTGGGGTGGTGGCCCAGACGGGGGAGCCGGTTATTATCTCAAATATGGAGGATGACCCTCGAGTTCACTCAAGCCGCCGAAATGCTAAGCGGAACGCACGAACGAAGTCCCTCATGTGCTTGCCGGTGATTCTTGGCGAGCAATTTTTGGGCTCGCTCCACATTCAACGTGAAAAGGGTTTTAAATTTGATGAGGGCCCCGTCCACATCGGCATGACTTTGCCGATCAGGCCGCCATTGCCATCGAGAACGCACGGCTTCACGAGGAAGCACAGCGCAGCCGGAATTTTCTCGAAAGCGTCGTTGGCGACTCCGTCGATCCGATTATCATCGTCGATCCGGAAAGGAGAATCACCCTTTGGAACTCGGGAGCGGAGGCGCTTTACGGTTATACGGAGGCGGAGGTCATTAACCGCCATGTGAATCTGATTGTCCCGGAGGCATTTCGAGAGAGTACGGATCGGCTCAACGAAGATATGTTGAAGGAAGGGAAACCGATCATTGTCGAATGCAAAAGGATTCGAAAGGACGGGACGATTGTTCCAATCAGCATGTCGCTTTCGCCCGTGAGACTGGAAGACGGGACGCATATCGCCAACGCCGGAATCCATCGGGATCTCACTGAACGAAAGCGGACGGAAGAAGAGCTTGTACGCGCGAAAAACGAGGCCGAGGCGGCGAACTCGGCAAAAAGCGAATTCCTCTCCAATATGAGCCACGAGCTCCGTTCCCCGCTCAATGCCGTTGTCGGTTTCAGCGATATCATCTTGCTCCAGCCCGATCAGGAAAAATTCGTGGACTCGCCGAAAAAATCAAGGATTCGGGTTACTATTTGACGCGATTGATCGAGGAGATTCTCGATCTCGAACGCATTGACGAGGGGAAAATCCGCCTCGAGATGGAGAATGTATCCATAAACGATCTGGTATCCGAAGTTGCCGCTGCGTGGCAGCCCCGCCTGGCGGATGATTTTTCTCTTCGATGCGAGCTCGAATTTGGCGGTGGTCCGGTATTTTTCGATCCGACGCGGATCAAGCAAATACTCATGAATCTCATGGGAAACGCCGTGAAATATTTTCACCGTGGCGGCCTGATTATGATTCGGACGGAGATGAAATCCGAGGAGCTATGGGTGAGCGTTCATGACCAGGGTATGGGAATCGATCCCGAAGAGAAGGAAGTGATATTCGGTCGTTTCAGACAACTAGAGAGCGGTTACAGAAGAAGCGCCGGGGGACTGGGGATTGGATTGAGTCTTGTCCAGAAACTTGTCGAACTTCACGGTGGCCGTGTGTGGGTGGAGAGTGAGAAGAACGTGGGAAGCGTGTTTACTTTCTCCCTGCCTCGCCCGGCGATAAAAGAGGGAAAGCCCAATGCGGATGAAAAGGAAATCGGGAACGGCGGCGCCGAGCCTTGGGCCGGGAAGCGCATTTTATTGGTGGACGACGTGGAACATTATCATGAGTATCTTAAATTGCTCATGGACTCGGCCGCGGCGTTCTATTCCGCTTATAACGGCGAGGAAGGCGTGGCGGCGGCGGTTCACTATAGGCCCGATTTGATATTGATGGACTTGCGCATGCCGGTACTCGACGGATTTGACGCCACCGCACAAATCAGGGCTGCCCATGAAACGCGGAATATCCCTCTCGTGGCCGTAACGGCGCAGGCAATGTTAGAGGATAAGGAGAGGATTATTGCCGCTGGCGCTGACGGTTTCGTAACCAAACCCATAAACCTCCAGGTCTTTCGGGAAACACTCAAAAATATTTTTCGTTTGCTGGCCTAAACTCGGTTCCGTTCGTCTCGTATTTCAACTCATATTGGCATCAATCGTATTTCGCCCTTCATTTACTAATGGTAGAGTTTCGCGCTTGGTGATATCTTCCGTATCCGAAAGGTCTGATTTTTTATCAATGTTTGTAAAAGGGGAAATGGATGACATTTGAACCGTTGCGCGTGGCCTCGATGGGGCTTGGGCGGTGGGCCAATGTATTGGCGGACGCCGCCCTACGCGGGGGCAAGATTAAGATTGTATCGTGTTTCAGCAGGACATCCGAGAAGCGAAAGGATTTCATGGGCCGTTACGGATCCCGCGAGGCGGATAGTCTCGATGCTCTTTTGAACGACGATGAAGTCGAGGCAATCATTCTCACTACCCCTAACTATAATCACATGGAGCATATCGAGGCGATCGCCTCGGCCGGCAAGCACATATATTGCGAAAAGCCCATCGCTCATAATCTTGAGCATGCCCGCAAAATAGTTGATGCGGTTGACGCCGCCGGGATGCGCCTGGCCATCGGACACAGCGCCCGGCGCCTGACGGTTTCCCGCCGCCTCAAGGAGTTGATCGACTCGGGCGAACTCGGAGATATTTCCATCAATGAGAGTAATTTTTGTACGGAGCGTGGCCTCGAACTGACTCCCGACAAGTGGCGCTCCAGCGTCGAGCTCAACCCCACCGGCGTTGTTATTCAACTATCCATTCACCACATCGATACCTTCCGTTTTCTCCATGGCCCCATCCGGAGCGTCACCGCCCGGATGAAACGGATGCACGCTACCGCCGATGTCGAGGACTCGGCGATGATCATTATGGAGCATGAAAGCGGTGTAATGTCCTACACAGGTGGCGGCTGGTCATGTCCGTGGGCGTTCCATATGAATGTCCATGGCACAAAGGGGGTGGCTCATTTTCGCATCACCGGCCAGCAGTGGCGGGACCCCTCGAAGGCCCCCGAGCCGATACGGTTGCACATCGACCGGGAACCCCTGGGCGAAAAAACCGTCCTCGATATGCCGGAGGGGGATATGTTTCGTGACGCGCTCGAGGATTTCGCGGATTGTGTGCGCGAGGACCGAAGCCCCGAGGTGGACGGCCGGGCGGCTTTCGAGGATCTGGCCGTTGTTTATGCCGCCGCCGAGAGTTCCCGGACCGGAAGGACAGTCGAAATGAAGGATTTTCTTTAGGCCGGTGACCCCTGCGCCGGTGGCCCTTAAGCCCGGGGCTTGGCGGACCGGAAAAACAAAAATTAAAATGAACCAGACTCTCTCATTGAACGATGGCGAAATCCGGGAAATTATCTGCGCCTACTTCGAGGTGCTCGACACCGGCGGCGCGGATTCGTTCTTCGAGCAGGAAAGGGGCCTTCCTTATCCGAAAGAGATAATCTCAAGGGCGCTTGTGGCTGCCCTCAGGCGGTGGCCCGGGCATTCCGACTGGGAGCGGTGGCGCGCCGAATTCATCGAGATGGAGCGTTTTCTCAGGGAGGCGGACTGGAATCTCGTCGAGGAATTTTCGGCCAGGGCCAGGGAAGGCCCCGAAGCCATGCTGGCGATGGACATGGCTCGAATGCAGGCGGCGAATAGCATCACGCGCGAGGTCAGCCTCCGTAAGCTCGGGCGCATGGGAGAGGTAAGCGATCTCTCGCTTTTCCGGAAACCGGGTCAATGAACCGAGGCAGCGGGATTTGATTTCCGGCGATGTTTTTCAAACCCCTCCGTGAGCTTTCGACCAACTCTCCGGGTCGTCCAGGAATTTTTTGATTTCAGCCGATTCGGCTGCGTTGAAGTATCCCTTTGCCTGACCGACCTCGAGATTGGATTTCCAGTCGGTTAGCCCGTGAAGGGTGATTTTGGCGTCTGATATGATTTTCTCGGCTGTCGGAAATACACCGTAGAAAAATACAACGATAGCGTGGTCCACCTTCCCGCCCGCCTCGCGGATAGCGTTGCAGAAATTCACCTTGCTCTTCCCGTCGGTGGCAAGGTCTTCAACGAGCAGAACCCTCTGGCCCTCTTCCAGGTCCCCTTCAATTTGGCTTTTACGCCCAAATCCTTTTTTTTCTTTGCGAACGTAGATCATAGGCTCATAGAAGTATTCCGAGAGCCATGCGGCAAAGGGGATGCCGGCGGTTTCCCCGCCCGCGATGATATCGTAATTGTTCCGGCCAATTATGGTGTCAACCTGCTCGGCGGCGATGTGGATAATCTCCCGGCGCTGACGGGGCATGGAGATGATTTTCCGGCAATCCACATAGACAGGGCTTGCCCATCCGGAAGTGAAAATATATGGCTCATTCAGGTTGCAGTGGACCGCCTTGATTTCGAACAAAAGTTCCGAGACCCGGGCCCTTCGCTCGATGAGTCGTATGCTCACGCCATTTGTCCTCATGTTGGAAATGGAGGGGCTTTTGGTTGCTTATTTATTTTTCGGATTTGCCGTTTAATATCTCGTTGCGGCGGTGCTGGTCGTAAATGCTTCGTATCAGAGAATAAAAATCAAGAGAATTGCGCTTGAGTTGATCGAGAGTCTCGATATTTCGCGACCGGAAATCAACGGCGCTTGTCCCCCGCATTCCGTAGAGCCAGATTTCTCCGTCGTTGGCGGAGGCGATATAGGTCAGCGGATTGAGAAAAGTGTCGATGGCTTTGCCAGTGGCTCCCCGCATGGAGGAGGGGCCGAGGATTGGAAGCACCAGGTAGGGGCCCTCCTTGACGCCGTAAACGGCGAGGGTCTGCCCGAAATCCTCAGAGTGGTATGAGTAACCCATGTCGAAGGCGACATCGAAAAGGCCGCCGAGGCCGAGGGTGGAGTTGACTAAAAATCGTGTCAGGGTGTCGTTTGCCCGCTCTCCCTCGCCTTGCAATAAATCGTTGGCCAGGACGACGGGCGAGTTCAGGTTCCGGATGAAATTTCGAATCGAATCCCGCGCGGCTTCGGGCAATACATTTGTGTAGGCTTCGGCCAAGGGTTTGCCAATCGCGTCGTCCAGAAAAATATTGAAATCGAATATCGTCCGGTTGAAGGATTCAAAGGGGTCGCTTATCTCATAATCGGCGTCGGCGTCTTTCTCCTGAGCCGGGAGGGAGGAGGCACTGAAGGCGAGCAGCATCACAGCGACAACCATGGTCCCAAAACGGCGCATGGAGCGCCGGAGGATTTTTGAAGAAAAAAACGAATTCGATGATTTCAATTCAGTATCCCCTGAAAAAATTAGGCCATCTGCGGTGAATAGCTCCGGAACATTAGCATGAAATAAGTGGCATTGGCCATTTCCGCGGAATCTTCGGAAAAGACCGGCAGCCTATCGTGGTTAAAGGCGTGGTGGGGGGCAAAGGAGGGGGTAGGGCGAATTTTCATCGGGGGGGAATCCGCCTTCTTATCCTTGCAAAATACTTTTTTCAAGGTCTTTCTACTTGCGGTCCAGCGCCCGGAGATTAATTTTATTGACTGGGTCGCGGGGCTATGACGAGGCGATGGCTCCCGGGTTTCAGGCGCTGTATTCGATTGGTCCGGCGTCGAGGATTATTGGTTTTCCGGGACCGGTGCCCGGGAAACGTTTTTTGTGTGAATATTCCGATTCAGGGTTTTTTTGGGGGGGCCTCATCCTGTTATATTGACTTTCAGGCTATAATTGAGTAAATTTCATTATTGTAAGAATTGTTGATGCTTGAGGTGTCGTGGTCGATAGCATTCAAGCCCCAGCGAATCCGCCACCCAGTGCACCGCCGCCAGCACCCGCGGCCGCGCCTGAACCACCTCCCGAGGATGAAAGCAGCAGTGTTCCGCAGCCGTCCTCCGACCTCGCTAAGGGCGCGGTCGTCGATACACACGCTTAAATACCCGTGTCAACGGAAACCAAACCGAGGATTTATCCATGAGCCAGGTGAGGGGAAATTTCGAGCGCGCTCTGGTTGAGGTGGATGCTCTTCCACCGATTTCAAATGTCTCAGAAAATCCTTGAAATCACCGATGAAGAAGAGGGCTCCCGCGAGGAATTAATCCGTTGCGTCTCGCTTGATCAGGCCATCGCCTCGAAAGTGCTTCAGCTCATCAATTCGGCCTACTACGGAATAAAACAGAAGGTATCCAGCCTCGAAGTCGCGGTGGGTCTTTTGGGAGACAAACAAATACGGGACATCGCAATCATCTGCGCTTCCTCGGGCCTTCTTCGCAGCGACATTCGAGGCTATGGAATTCCAGCCGATCAATTCTGGCTTCATTCGGTGACAACTGCCTTCGCCGGGCGCTTGATCGCCGAAAAATTCAAACCCGATATGCGTGAGACGGCTTTCGCGGCGGGATTGCTTCACGACATCGGTAAATTGGTGATCAACCGTTTGATTGAGGAGCCTCACAGAGAGATATTCTGGCCGCTCGCCGGGGAGAAAGTACCCGGATACCACTCAAGGGAAATCGAATTGTTCGGATTCGATCATTGCACGGTCGGATTTTTCATCGCGAGAAAATGGGAATTCCCCGAGGACTTGACTGCGGCTATCTCTTTTCACCATTACCCCGATTTCGACGTTGCCCACCGGGACTTTGTTCGTGTTATATGCTTCGCGGATACGGTGGCCCATTTGATGGTTATGGGAATGAATGAGCGGAGATGATCTCCTCGCTGGCCGAAGATGAGACGATTCCTTTCGATCTTTCCCTCAGGGATATCGAGGAAATATTTTCAAGTTTGAAAGTGGAAATTGACAACTCTCAGGCATTTCTGGGAGTTGCGTGAAATCTTCCTTTTTTTTGTGGTCGGGTGGAAAGAACTTGGCGGAAATATTACTCGCTGCACACGATGAGACGTTGCGTCATCTTCTGGGAACCGCTCTGCGGCGCTTTGACCACAATGTCACCATGTCGGTCAACGGGGATCACATCCTATATCTTTTGTGCCAGAATATTTTCGATCTCGTGATCCTCGACGAGTCGCTTCAGGATACGACGGCATTGAGCATCCTGGGCCGGCTGAACGGCTCGAGGAGCCCCGACTCGAAAATCATCGTTCTTAGCGCGAACACTTCCGAGGGATTCATCCGGGATTGTTTCCAGGCCGGAGCCTGTGATTTCATCGTAAAACCCTTGAGCCTGCCAAAACTGGTCTTGCGGGTGGAATGTCTTGTGGGGTCGATACCGGCCAAAAAGGCGGGATAATCCAGAAATAGTCCTCGCGGGTCTGGAGGCCGCGTGAGCCTTTTCCCCGGGATCGCACATCAATTTCCACTTCTTGCCAAATGACGAAATCACCGCCGGGCGCCTATATGGCTCCCAGCAGCCGCCGGGCGGAGGCCCCGAGCCTCTCCTTGAGCCGGGAAATGCCCGCCGCAGGATAGATGAGCGCCCCGGCCTCTTTCACCTTCCGGCCCGCCACGAAAACCGTATCCACATTCTCTCGCCCCGCGTGGAAAACGACGGCCTGAACCGGATCGTTGACAGGAAACATATTAATGTCGCCTGTCCGGATCAGAACAAGATCGGCCTGCTTGCCCGGAGTGATCGAGCCGATTCTGTCCTGCATGTTGAGAGCATGGGCGTTGTTGATCGTGGCCCATTCGAGGGCCCGGCGGGCGGGTAGGATACTCTTCCCCTCCGTTTGCCCCGAGGCGGCGAACCGCAGGTTGTCGAAAATGCGCTGACTCTGGAGGGCGAAGCGCATGACATGAAACATGTCCCCCCCGGCGTAAATTTCGATGTCGGCTCCGATGGAGGGTCTTCCCCCGAGGGCGAAGACCCTTCCGGTCAGAGACTCGGCGGGATACTTTTGCATTTCGACCGGGGGGGTGGCCGTGACCGAGGCGCCTGAATCCACGATCACACGCAGTTCATCCTCCTCGAGATAGTTTCCGTGGACCACGTTGTGGTCCGGTCCGAGCAATCCCTCTTTTTCCAGAATTAAATAGCCCTTCTCCACCAGCCGATCGGGCGCTCCCCAAATGTGAGCGCTTGAGAGCAGATCGTACTCGCGGGCGAGGCGAAAATCGTGAAGCGTGACTTCGAGCGTTGAATAGTCCGGCCCAAGGATTGCCAAGGCCATGGTCACGAGCGCTTCGTCGTCCGAGAGCCTCCCCGTGCGGAGCCGTTTGACCTCTCCGGGCGGATGCGGAATCCGGGAGTAGTGGGGCTCGCCTTCCTTGGGGTCGGGCTTGACAGTGCCGTGGCCGAACACGGTGCGAATACCGGCCTCGAAAAGAGCGTCAATCGCCGCGTCCGAATGGGCGGGGGTGGCGTTGTTGTGGCACCAATCGAATATCGTGGTGGTCCCGGCGTGAATCTGGCCCAGTGCCCCCATCAGATTGCCCAGGTAGGTGTCCTCGGGCGTGAAAAGCGGGGCGAGGCCCGCGTGGACAATCCGGAAATACTCGCGTCCGGCCCAGTCGCCGCCGATTCCGCGCAGAGCGGTCTCCCAGGTATGAAGATGTGCATTGATGAGGCCGGGGATGACGATCATTTCCCCGGCGTCGAGGACCTCAATCCCTGGGGTCTCGGCCTCAGGGGCCTTGATCCCTTTGCCGACCTCGGCGATGAGATCGCCATCGAGAAGGATATCCCCTCGCTCGATATCGCCGATTCCCGGGTCCATCGAGATAATGGCCGCATTTTTGATGAGTATCTTCGCCATATTGGATGCCCGTTTCGGAAATGGTGTGTTTTTTTATCCGCCGCCTCACCGGAAGATTATAAAGGGTTGCTCCAGCTATTTCGATACGATGGCCCATGCGCCAAGGACCGACATCAGGCCACCAAGAACCACCCTCGGTGTGACGGCTTCCTGTTTTCTGAAGAATAACCACGAAAAAAAGATGATTATCAGGACGGAAAGGCGATTGATTGGGAGCACCTCGATCATTTTTCCATCTTTCATAGCGGTTTGAAAAAAAATCGCTGCGATGGCGTTGCTAATCCCGCCGAGAAGTACGATGAGCACCGGCCGGCGCTGCCAGGAGCGGGGTGTCTCCCCGCTGATAAAAGGCATGGCCAGGAGTATGAGAAAAAACGCGGTGGATGAGGAAATTCCTATGCTCAGCGGAGCCGAGGGAATCCAGAAAAATCCGAGTCTCAGGAAAACATGAGACAGGGCAAGGAAAAATGCGGTAATCAGTGGGGCCAGATAGTAGTGGACGGGAATCGCTTTGCGGATCGGCGTGTTCTCGGACACCATGAAAATCGATCCGAGCATGATGGAAAGCCCTCCAAGCCCGACGCCAAGGGTGATGCGCTCTCCGATAATAAAGACGGCCATTGCCGTTGACCAGATAAGGCTGGTCTGTACGATAATGGAGCCTCGGGCCAGGCCGACGAGCTTGATGGATATGAAACTGACGTAGCGCGCCCCCATACTTCCCACGACCCCCACCGCGGCGAACCAAAGAAGGCCCTGAATCGGCCAATCCTCCACGCCGCCGCTCGCGTGGTAATAGGCCCAGGCGATGACGATGGAAACCGAGAGCGATATTAGCGTAGTCGCGGCCGGGCTCATGGCGCTCAGGGCGCCCGTGTAGAAAGTTCGCGCCGCCGCGACGAAAAAGGCGGCTATCAACGAAGAAAGATTGGGGTTTAGGAATTCGAGCAAAAAGCCACCCGGGTAGAGGGAAACGAAAGGATGATTATCCCATGGATTCGTGATTTGGGCGATGGAGGAGCGCTAGCCCAGTATGGACACTTGTGGAATTGACTCCAAGCCCATCGGCATCAAGGCGTTTATGAAAGAGGTGCCTTGGTCCTCGTGAATAGGCCGTAATTCCCGTATAACTGAAAATCTTATTTTAGAATGGAATGGCGGTCCTGGGTTCATTTCGAGAGGCGGCGATGGGCAAGGCGTTGTTGCAGAATTCCTAAATAGTTGCCGTGCCATTACACTAGGTTCATGAC
>JAPYQX010000453.1 GCA_029937135.1 Nitrospinota bacterium | reverse complement strand
AGCGCCTGCAGTTCCGCGCGGGAATAGGCTGCGCCGGTCGGGTTATTCGGGCTGCACAGAAATATGATTTTCGTCCGTTTTCCCACCCGGGAAAGTATATCGTCCAGATCAACCTGAAACCCGCGAAGAGGACTGAAAACCACCTCTCCACCCATCACCCGGCTGACATGCGCATAAGGGCTAAATGTCGGCTGAGGGATGATGACCTCATCCCCTGCATCGATGAAGGTACGAGCCAAGACCGAGAGAACATCGTCCCCCCCATTACCCACGAAAATTTGCTCGTTTTCAACGTCCATCTTCACGGCCAGAGCGGAGCGCAGCGCCATGGCTCCGCCGTCAGGATACCTGTGAAGACCGGAAAGGACCCCTCGAATCGCCTCCAATGCCGCTGGAGATGGTCCTAGCGCGTTCTCATTACTCGCCAGCTTAGTGACCCCGGTCAGACCGTATTCCTTGGATACATCTTCGATGGATCGGCCTGGAACATACGCCTCAAGAGAAGCAATTCCTTTCCGGACCAGTCTTTCCGCCTTAATTCTCATTCCCTGGAATCCCCTTGAATACACCCTGCGATATCGAATCTCCAAAGACCTCCGGCAAAAAGAAAGAACAAATGAAAATGCAGAAATAAAAATCAATGCGGGATTCTTACCTGTATGACCTTGCCGCCCCAACCTTCCACGGAATCTCGCGCTTCGACAAGAACTTGTTGCAACTCCGGCGGAATTTTCACACCAAAACCACGGGTAAATGGCTGTTCATTCACATGGGGATGATAAAGGATTCTGGTCCCCAAAGTACGGCCGCCCGCCGTTTTAACCCGAAATGCATTGGCATACTTTTTCCATCCCGTATCCGGAGATGAAATCGTGACATCGAAACGAAACACCCCAGTGGCCGTTTTACTGACTTCCACCTTCAGAACATCCGGAAAAACCCTACCTTTCGGATTAATTCACGGGGCAGCCATGACATACCCGATTCCCAGTTGAAGACAGATCAAAAATAAAGCGATATTAAAATAACGATTTCTCATGCTTCATCCTTTCCGCAATAAAATAAATCGATTCTGGAATTGAACAACCCCCACAACTGGCACGCAGAAATTTACTTATGGGATCGAGCTCGCCTTATAAAAAATTGTCATCCACGATCTATTTTGTTGCTCCCCCTTTCGAGGCGAGATAGAATCCAATTATCTTTGATATAGGAGGCATTCGCATTGAGAGACAAGACCACTCAAGAGAAACTGGATAATTTACGGGACATCCTTATCGAGTTGGATGGTGTCCTCGTCGCCTTTTCCGGTGGCGTTGATAGCACCTTTCTCTCCTATATAGCCCAACGTACGCTTGGGAAGCGAGCTTTGGCGGTGACAGGACGCTCGGTAACACTCGCCAAATCCGAATTTAAAGAGGCAATCAAGCTGGCGCGGCAAATCGGAATTCGGCACCGCATCCTGAAAACCACTGAAATCCTCGTGGAATCATTCGAAAAAAACCCTCCAAACCGTTGTTATTATTGCAAAAATGAACTTTTTACCCGCCTGCGCGCAATCGCAGCCGACGAAAATCTCCCTCACATCATAGAAGGCTCGAACGCCGATGATTTGTGTGACTTTAGACCCGGAATGAGGGCGGCTCAAGAACTGGGGATTCGCAGCCCCCTTGTGGAGGCAGGATTCACCAAAATCGAAATTCGCGAAATATCAAAAAAATTAGGCCTTTCGACCTGGGATAAACCCGCGATGCCCTGCCTATCGAGCCGGATTCCCTATGGAGATAAAATAACGGTGAAAAAAATCACCCAAGTGGAAAAAGCGGAGTCATCGCTTCACGCCCTGGGTTTCAGACACCTTCGAGTCAGGCACCACGGACCCATTGCCCGCATCGAAATCCCCCGGGGGGAATTTCCCCGCTTATTTTCAGAGAGTATGACAGACAAGGTGATTCATCTTATCAAGAAAGCGGGTTTTACATATGTGTCGCTCGACCTTGAGGGATTTCGTTCGGGAAGCCTGAACGAGTC
>JAPYQX010000076.1 GCA_029937135.1 Nitrospinota bacterium | reverse complement strand
TTGGCGAAGTGGAGGCATCCATCCACAATGTCCTCATCGAAACCATTCACTTCCATGAATTGGGCGCAATCGACTCCATCATCGATATCACCGGTTTTTTTCTCGCCATAAACTTATTGAATATTGAACGGATAATATCCTCCCCCCTCCCGGTAGGATACGGCACCATCAATAACGCCCACGGGCATATGCCCATTCCCGCCCCCGCGACCGCCAAAATCCTGGAAGGGGTGCCGGTTTTCGATAACAGGATGAAGGGGGAGGTCCTTACGCCAACAGGCGCTCTTTTGCTTTCGGAAAGCGCCGAATCCTTCGGACGCATGCCTGCAATGACTATTTCCAGGGTGGGTCACGGCTCGGGAAAAATGGACCAACCCATACCCAATATTGTACGTGCTTTTTTGGGTGACGCCGACTCCTCGCCCTCCGATGAAATCAACGCGGAAACCATCTCTGTTCTGGAAACCAACATTGACGACATGAATCCCGAAATTTTTCCTTATGTTATCGACGGAGCTCTCTCGTTGGGAGCATTGGATGCCTTCATTATTCCAACTGTCGGAAAAAAAGGGCGGCCGGCCTCCCTTCTCACCATCCTTTGTCCAGCCAAATGCCAGGACGCGCTTCTTCAATATCTTTTTCAGGAGACAACCACTCTTGGAATTCGTCACCGCCTCACTGAACGGATGGCTATCAAGCGGGACTGGATGGAAGTGGATACGCCTTGGGGACGAGTTCGAGTCAAAAGAGCGTATCTTCGCGGCGAAATCGTCAATCTCGCCCCGGAATTCGTAGACTGCCGAAAGTTGGCTGAATCTTCCGGTGTCCCCCTGAGAAAAATCCTGGACGCCGCGACCTTGGCTGGAAGAGAAGCCTCGATCCAAAAAGAAATAACCGAGGGATCATGAATGTCCGGTTTCGGTTCTATGCGAGCCTTGAAGAAAAAATGCCATCCAGCAAGGCCGCGGATGGGTTTGTCGATCTTGAGCTTCCCGATGATGCTTTAATAAAGGACGTTCTCGATATGTTCGATATTCCTTACGAAGAGGTTTATGTGATTCTCATCGATGGCCGCCATGCTTCAATGGAAACCCATCTGAGCGAAAGCGTGGAACTATGTATTTTTCCACCAATCGTCGGCGGCTAGTTATTTATCCTTTTTAGCGATCATTAGTACAAATACGCCATCCTGGACAGCTTCATCACGCTGATTATTAACAACGACCCCAAGGGTTACCAAGCCATGGCCTTTACTCGATATTCGCTTTTCCTTGACCACGATTTCCCCATAAATCGTATCGTCGAACATAATAGGCTTCCTGAACTGCATCTCCACGCCTAAAAATGCCTCTACGGTCCCCTCTAGAATTCCCAACCTGGTTATAAGCCCCGAAATGTAGGATAACCCCAGGAGGCCGTGGGCAATTCGGCCGCCGAAAGCTGTCTTTGATGCTGATTCGGCGTCTGTGTGAAGGAAAGTATAATCTCCCGTTAACCCGGCGAACGAGGCGACATCCACCTCCCCTATAGTCCTCGCGGAAGTACGCCATTTGAAGCCCACTTCAAACTCTTCATAAAAAAGGCCAACCGGTTTGTATTCCATGATTACCCTCTAATTCATTCGGGTTCTTACAAAATCGAAACTATTTCACCCTGAAACGGTAGAGGATCAAACCCCATTCTTCCTGTTTTTTTTCATCAGGATGAAGCGGGTTGAATCTCCATCTCTTCATGTGATTAACCGCTATTCCATCCAAATAGGCACTCCCCTTTAGGACAGGAAGTATCCGGCCCACCGTGCCATCGGCCAAAACCCAGAAACGAAGCTCAATGTCCTCGGATGTTTCGAGGATTTTAACTTTTGGAGGAGGGGGGCGGAAAATGACCCTCCTGGTGGCTACCGGCCCACGAATTTTCTGCCGGTACACTTTTTTCTGTTTTTCAAGGGCGAGTAGCGATAATTCTCTTTTCAGATTTAGAAACATTTTCGGATTTCCCGAAAAAACTTTTTTTTCAGTGAGTCCGGAACCATATTCCGGATTTTTGATCGGAAGGGCAATTTCCTCGGGAGACAGTGATGACACTTTCCTCCGAAGCGCGAACGAATCCAAAGATGTCGCGGGTCGCGGCAATTCCAATTTGGGAAGTCCACTTATCAATGGGCTTTTAGGAATATTTTTTATATTAGAAACCGATGGTTTGATTTTCAACCCTAATTTCGCCTCACCAAGCGGATCTCCTTGCTTAACCAACAATCGATCCAGATCGAGGGGTACCGGTTGAGGCACCTCGGGAAGAGGTTTAGGCCGAAGAGCATCAGGGATTGGGACTTCACGTTTCACTAACTCTACATCGACTGAATTTTTTGAAAATTCCTTAATTTGAGGTGGACGAATCTGGGGACCCAAAAGAACAATTACCGAATGTATGATCAGGGACAACACAAATGCGGTGATCAAAGTGGTGTTCATCGCCCACTACCGATCCGATAAGATAGATTGATAAACTATTTTTTCTCTTGAAGCCGGCGGGCGGGCGAGGTCGCAATAGCAATTCGATCCGCACCAGCCTGTTTGGCTACATCCATGACTCGAACAACAAATCCGTGGGGCACATCGCGATCAGCACGAAGCACAAGAACCGCTTCGGATTGGAACTTGAGTTCCTCGATAAGACGCCCCCAAAGAGCATTAAAGGGAAGTTGTTCATTATTTAAAAATATCCGTTTATCTCTCGCGATTATTAAAACCAGATCTTTTCTCGCCGGCTGTTCAATTGTTACCGCTCGAGGCAACTTAATTTTTATTCCGGTCTGAAGGATAAAAGTGGAACTGAGGACAAAAAAGAGAAGCAGCAGAAATACGATATCAATCATACCGGTCATCCCGGGTTCCGCCTGAACTCGCCGCCTCTCACGAAACTTCATTTCAGCGTTTCATCGCATCGACAAGACGAAAAGAATGTTTTTCAATTTCGAGAACCAACCTATCCGCCTTGGCTGTGAAATAATTATAAAAAATAAGCGCTGGTATGGCGATTACCAAGCCGGAAGCCGTGGTAATCAAGGCCTCGCTAATGCCATTGGCAAGCTGACTCGGATGGGCAATGCCTTTCTCGCTAATAACCGCAAAAGTGCGAATCATGCCAAACACCGTCCCGGTAAGACCGAGGAGAGGGGAAATCGCGGAAATGGTTCCAAGCATTCCGAGATACCGATCAAGCGTAGGAACCTCTTGCCGGCCAGCATCCTCTACAATTATTTTGAGCTCTTCCTGATTTCGGTCATGATTCATAATCGCGGCAAGAATAATCCTCCCCATTATCGATGGATGACGCCTGCAAATTGTCATCGCTTCCCCAATTTGATTTTCGGAGAGGTGCTCCTTAACTCTTTGCAAGATATCGAGACGGATGACACGTTGCACCCGAAGACTAAAAGAGCGCTCCAAAACAATCGCCACGGCGATTACGGAACAGATCCCCAGGGGGATCATCAATATTCCGCCACGAATCAGGAAATCTATCATCTAGTGGCATCTCCCCCGTCTAAGGGATAGGTCAGGTGGATAAAACCCAACTTAGCTCTTCTTATTGGCGAGGCGATGAACGCCTGGAAAGACGAGCAATCGCCTCCTCGGCCTTTTTCCGCATTGGACCGCTTGGCGCGACATTTCTCATCTTTTGGAATATCTGAAGTGCAATTGTACGCTTCCCTGAATTTTCATACAATTCACCTGCCCGTGCGAGAGCCCGCGTTACCCACATTGTCTGTCCTGAAAATTGATAGGTCAATTTGAGAAATTCCGATGCGGCTCGCCGGTCTTTTTTCCGGGAAAGGATGTCGGCGCGGCTGTACAGCGCTTCGGCAGCCACTTTTGGATCTTGCGACAGCAAAGCCAAATCGAGGGCCCCGACCGCCTCACCAAGTTTTCCCTGTTCCAACAACAAAGCGGCCAAAAGAAGCGAGGCATTTGTTTGCAAACTACTGCCATCGTAGTCCTCAACAACCACTTTTTTTAAGTAGGCCACGGATTCCGTCAAATCGCCGAGTTTCGCTACACAACGCCCCAATTCATAGAGGGCGATTTGTCTGTAATCATGTCTTGGGTATTTTTTCAAGAAATCCTCCAATTTCTTTCGAGCTTCGGCACATCGATCAACGCCCGCCAGGGATTCGCCAATATTGAAAAGGGCGTCCGAACTCAGGGGATTTTCCGGAAATCGATTTATTAATGACTCGTAGGTATCCAACGCGGCATCCAACTCATTCTTGCGGCGGTGAATATTCGCAATCCGCAACAAGGCGTGGGCGGCTAATTTACTGGACTTGTGCCGAGCTTCCACCTCGCGATACGCCAGAAGGGCGCCGGTCAAATCTCCTTGAGAAAGGCGAATCTCACCTATCTGAAAACCCAAGGCCAAGGCGAGTTCACCTTCGCCGTTCGCATCAATAAATTTTCTTGCCTCGGAGATAAACTGCTTTGTATCCTTTTGTTGAAGGCGCGTCAGAATGATGCCGTAAGCCGCCTCACTCACCTGAGGAGAGCCCGGGTGCCGTATCATCATTGTCCGGTAAGCTCGCTCGGCTTGGGAATAGCGGCCCTGGTTATAGAAGGAATCTCCCACCCGGAGATATGCCACGGCGGCCAAGGGCGACTTGGGGTATCGCTCCGAGAAGGCCAACAGACTCTCTCGGGCGATCTGATAGCGGCCCTGCCGGTACCATATGAGCGCAACCCAGTATTCCACTTCAGTTGCGGCAGCGCTTTTCGGATACTTTTCGAGGTAGACTCCAAAGGCCTTGGAGGCTTCTTCAAGCCGATTTCTCCGGAAAAGCAATTTTCCTTTTTCAAGAAGCGCCTCGCGCGCCACCTGGCCACCCGCATACTCCTTTTCGATACGCTCAAAAGCCCGGAGCGTCCCCTCGTAATCACCCAAATTAAAACGGGCCTCACCGCCCCGGGCGAGCGCCTCGGCCGCCAAGGGCCCCAGCGGTTTCATCGAAAACACACGATCAAACATAACCGCCGCCTGACGCCACTCCTTTTTCCGGTAGTGAATCCAGGCCAAGGCCGCCCTTGCTCGGTACCACTCGTTTGCGTTCTCCGAGATTTTTCCAAAAGCTCTCCGCGCCCGGTCGAGGTCGTTCGCCTCGAGAGCCGCTTCCCCGTACCAAAGAGCCGCCTCATTATCGGATACTTCCAAGTCCTTCTTTGTGCCAGGTGGAAAAGCCCAACGCTCGAGAACAGCCTGGGCACCCAAGTAGTCCTTCAGCCTGAATGCAGCGAACGCAGTGGCCATGGCCGCCGAACGGGCCGCGCTTTGCTCGGCAATGCGTTCGCGGCCTCCAGCCGGCGGCCTTTCGGCCCCTGTACGGAGGACACCGTAAGCCAACCCGACATTTCCCAGATGATAAAGACTTAATCCCTCGATGATTCGCCCCAGCCGGTAGATTCGCCCCAAGGGGTAACTGTCGCTGACCGAGGCCGCCAGTTTTTGCGCTCTTCGGTAGTCTCTGGCGCGAAAGAGCGCCCATGCCAACTGGAGGCGAAGAGGTCCAATCTGTTCACTGGCGGGATATTTCCGGGCAAACCGATCAAGCAACCTCCCCGCGTTTACCCAATCGGTCTCGATCCGAACGGCCAGCAACCCGGTTTCCACCAACGGCTTCAACAGGTGGTCAGGGTGGCGCTTGAGGAATAAAGAAAATGCCCGGCTCGCCTCCTCGGTTCTTCCGAGAAGAAGGCGTGTCCATCCCGCCCCTCCAAGCGCCTCCCCCAACAGCGCGGTGACTTTTTTCCCTCTCGGCGTCCGAATCGCCTCCGCCCGCAAATAAGCCCGTTCCGCCTTGGTGAATTCACCGTTTCTGAAATATAAATGCCCCATCGAAACGAGCGCTTTAAGCGCTTTCCCGGGCTCCTCGGATATCAGCAATCGGAATATATCAATCGCCCGCAACCAGGCCTTTAACTTAATTTGCACCCAGGCACGCAAGAGACGAGCCTCCGCCGATGCAAAAACTTCCGGCCCCCATTTTCCACTGTCGAGCCATCGCAGACATCCCTCATAATCCCGTTCTTCACACCGGTTTTCAGCCAGCGCATACAGGGCGGCGGACCGATAGGGTTCGGCAAAACGGGAGGTGGCCCTCGAAAGAGATCGTCTCCTCCGGAGAGATTCTTTTTTCCGGCCAAGTCTTTCAAGAGTCTCCGCCGCCCAGTATTGAGCAGCCGCTTTCAAACGGGGCGAATCCGCGGATTTGAACGCCTCCTCGAAGTAGGAAAGCGCTTCCACGGGCGCATCCTTTTCCATATAGGCCAGCCCGCTCTCGAAAATTTTCTCGCTGGACCCGAACAGGCGGAATAATCCACCCGTTACATTCGCCAGCTCGGGATCAGGTTTACGCTCCCGGGGTTGCGGCCTCCGGGGGAGGGGAAATTCGGGCATTATCACCCGGGGAAATATTTTCGGAATAACCACACCAAGCTGGCGCGGGGGAGTTGGACGAACGCGCTGAGCGACAAGTCTCTCGATATCCGGAGACTCAATGACAACTTCGGGCAATGAAAGTGATAGTTTTTTTTCTTTTTCGGAGACAAGCTCCTCGCCATATCCGGGATTCGGTCCCTCAAGTAGCCAGAAGGCACCAAGTATGGCGAGCGCAAGAAACCATTTTCGGGTTCCAGGTATTTTCCGAGAGAATAATATTCTATTTCGAGGGATCATCCGAGTCACCGAAGAAGGGGCACTTGTCTTTTCACCTTTTCCTTGCGTTGATCAACCGCCAATAGATACGACTTGATTTTTTCGACACGCCCTGCGGCCTGGCGTGCTTCCCTGGCAATGAGGGAGTCATCTTGATTGCCGGCCGGAGACAGCCGGGAAATCCGGGAATAAAAATCCAATGCGCGCTTCCACTCACCGCGCCGCTCGAGGAGAACCGCCGCGCGCCAGGCCGCCGCGCGCCTCCATTTGGACACCCCCAAATCGAATTCGGATATGCGCTCGAATGACTTCAGGGCTTCATCCAAATCCCCTTTATCTTCAAAATACAGTGCGAGTTGATATCTCGCGGGTTCAGCTATCCGAGCAAGGTGAGAGCGTTCGGCAATGCGATAGGCTTCAAGAGCCGATTCTATTTTCCCCTCGCCTGTTTCAAGAAAACCAAGCCGAAGTGCGGTCTCGGAAACTTTTTCATCCCTCGGAAATTCACTTAAAAACGATGCGTATATCTTTGCCGCCCTCGCCGGATCTCCGCTATTCTCCACGGCGACCCCCAACTGAAATACGACCCCCGAATCGGATGGCGCTAAAACCCTGATATCCTCAAGCAACGAAGCGGCCTCAAGGAATTTTTTTTGTTTCAGGAAACAAGAAGCCACGATCCGCAATAGGCCTATCCGCTGTGATTTCTCGGGTTCGGAGGCAAGCGGCCGGCGGGCGATTTCAATGGCCCTCGGGCAGTCCCCTGTCTTGACGAGGGCAGTTGCCCACAAGAGAAATCCCTCCCCCTGATTAGAGGGGGCAAGGGAGCCCCAATTTTCAAACGCCTTGATGGCACGACTCCAATTACCCGCGGATGCGGCATCCTGCGCAAGCATTAACCAAATTCGTTTCCTGGTCTCCGAATCAGCGCTTTCATCCAACGCCACAGGCAAAAGGACAGAGCGGCTTTCTTCGATTTTACCCCCCTTACGAAGGAGACGCCCTGCATTCAACCGAGCCTTTCTTTGCATTTCCATCGGCAGTAGAGGCAATGACTCCATCAACCGCCGCAGCGCCTCTTCATTATCGCCCCGCGCCTCCGAAATTTCGGCAAGGCGCAATCTGGCGCGCGAACCCAGTCCGGACCGCCTTTGACCCATAAGAACCCTGCCAAAGTACAATTCGGCTTCATCCAGACTTCCCACCCGAAAAGCACACTCACCGCGAAGAGACGCTACTTCAGCTCTCTTTTTTTCGGGGACTGCATTCCGGGGCACCCTTTTGGCGAGACGCAGGGCCGACTTGCATTTTCCTTCGTTGAAATATATTCCCGCCGCGCGAAGCGCGCCTTGATGCACTTCATCCAAAAGCTTCGGATACGCTGCGCTATCGTCCTTTTTCATTTTGCCTATTTGCCTCAAAAGCTTCTCATACCTCAACGCGGCCTCTTTGGGATGACCCGACTCCTCCAGAATCTCCGCCAACCGCAATTCAGCCATGAGCCTAAACGGCAATTGGCCTTTGGAAGTGGCCACATTTTTATAGCGTTTGACCGCTTCAACTTCCATCCCCGCAGACTTCAGGCAATTCGCGAACATCAGCCGCTCCCCGAAACGCAACTTCCCACTGCGCCGCTCTATCCCAATCGCGAATCGGAGCGATTCCCGTCCGTTCCAACCGCATCCTCCCGAAAGCTTTAAACTTTCGATAAATCGGGCCAAGAAAGGAGAATTCTTTTCTTCTCCCAGTATCAAGCGGCGATAAGAATCGGCCGCCCGCTGATATTTCTTATCGTTCCACCATGATTCGGCGACTCCGCGCTCCGCCGTCCTTTTCTGCTCCCTGGAGAGCTGGAGACCAAGAGATTCCTCAAACTCCCTCGCCGCGGCTTCATATTTTTTTTGGCCGTAAAAACTAGCCGCGAGCGCAAGGCGCAAATCAGGACTCTTCACCTCCTCGGAACTATCTTTCATCACCTCTTTAAATAAACTTTCCGCCTGAACGTATTTTTCCAACTTGAAATTGACGAATCCCAGACGGCGGCGGGCGGCATGGCTCTTTTTGCTCTTGGGAAATCGCTCAATGGCCATTTGATACGCTTTTCCCACCTCATCAAACCTCCTTAACTGATCAAGCGCTCTCGCCCTCTCATATAGGGCCGGTTCCACACGGGGATCGCCGGGCGCCAGGTCGATGAACTCCTTGAGAGCGGCCGAGGCACCCATCCACTCCCGGCCCTTCAAGCGAAGCAAGGCGACCCGGTAGACGGCCTCGGCCCGAAGCGGCCCCTTTGGGATCGATTTATAAACCCGGGAGGCGCTTGCGTGATCACCTAATTTCTCGAATATCTCGGCCAATCGAAATCGTATGCCAATGGCTCTTTTGTCTTTAGGGTGTCTGGAAAGAAACTCCCTGTGCGCTGAAATGGCTTCCTTGTACCTTTCACTGCGACGGAGGGCTTCGGCAAGAAAATAGCGTGCATTTGGCGCCCGATCCCCCCCGGGCTTGAGACGCAAATAACGCATGAGGGCATCCGCGGCTGGATCATAAAATTCATCCTGAAAAGCGTTTAATCCAAATGACAGAATATCATTCGGCTTTTCTCGAACTTGAGCGAAAGCGGCTACAGGGCTGATCATGAGCACAGACCATACGCACAAGGCTCGCAAGATTCCTCGATTTCCGCCTCTCTCCTGAAAGCCCACCGCCTACCCCTTAAGTGGCAGGTTGTCGATCAAACGAATCGCACCCACCTTCGCGGAAATGGCCATTCGCGAAGAATCGAAGGCCACTTCCAGTAGTTCCATAGTCTCGGGATCAATCACCTCGATATAATCGATTTCAACATCCCCCTTCTCCAGTTCCTCATGGGCTGCTTTTTTGAGTTCGTTCACGCTTCTTTCACCAGCAACAAAAAGGTCTTGTGCCCTACATAATCCCCGGCTGATGAAAATCGCCCTTTCGCGTTCATTTTTCTCAAGATTGGCATTTCGGCTACTCATCGCCAGCCCATCGTTTTCCCTCACCGTAGGGCATCCGATTACATCAACTCCCAAATTGAGGTCCAAAACCATCCGGCGAATCAAGACGAGTTGTTGATAATCCTTCTCACCGAAATAAACCCTTTCCGGCCGGCAAATGGAAAACAGTTTGGCCACGACAGTAGCCACTCCCCGGAAATGGCCGGGACGATTGGCTCCGCAGAGACCTGCCGCCAGGGATGGAACCTCAATCCAGGTGTCATACCCCTTTTCAAACATCGCGTCGGCGGGGGGGGCGTAAACAACAGCAATTTCCAGGTTTTCACAAATTTCCAGATCTGAATCGAGAGAACTCGGGTAGAGCTCGAAATCCTCGCCCAGACCAAACTGGCTGGGATTGACAAATATACTGACCACAACCGCGGCACATTCCGTGGTCGCACGCTTGATCAGGCTGATATGACCATCGTGGAGGGCCCCCATCGTCGGCACCAGGCCCAGGGGAGAGGCCTCCGACCGAAGAGCGCCGGCCGCCTTTTGCATTTCGGCGGGAGATTTAATGACTTCCATAATAATATCCATGGGGCGTAGCCGAAATTTCGGGGAAATGGCGCCTTAGCAATAAGGAAGAACCGAATCCTGCGTGTCTGCCAAGGAAACGGGGGGCATCAAAAGAAACGAATTTCCCCCGAAATACCTTGGACCGAGACACTCAAAATAGGCGGACTAGAGGGATACTCTCAAACTTCGAGGGACGAATACAAGGATAAATACAAGCGAATTTCATGAGTTCCCCGGGAGGGGCAAACCACGGCTCACTCCCAGGCAATATCGAGCCGCCTCACCCAGGGTCCGTCATCCGGTAAATTACCGAGAAGATCAGCCACGGTTTCCCCCCGGACCGGGTGGAGCACGCCGGGATCGATCTCGGCCAGAGGCTCCAGAACAAACC
>JAPYQX010000452.1 GCA_029937135.1 Nitrospinota bacterium | reverse complement strand
GGCCTATCCCTTGAAGTAGCTTAATGACAATCCATGTAAAATCCAGTGATCGGACTGGACCGAAATCGTTCAATTTTTCATGCCGTAAGGGGAAATTTCATGCCTGCGAAAGTCAGCATCAAAAATCTCACGATGGACTACATGCTCAAGGACAGTGTGGTCACCGCCTTGAAGGACATCAGCTTGGAAATCGAGGATGGCGAGTTTTTGTGCGTGGTGGGCCTGTCGGGCTGCGGAAAAACGACCCTGCTCAACATCCTCGGCGGCTTTTTCCCGCACACGGAGGGCGAGATACTCCTGGACGGGAAGCCTATCAGCGATGCCGTGCGGATGAACCGCGGCGTCGTTTTTCAGGAGTACGCCCTTTTCCCCTGGCGCACCGCCCTCAAAAACGTCGAGTTCGGCCTCGAGATGAAGGGTATGGAACCCAAGCAGCGTGAGGAGACCGCGATGAGGTACATCGAGCTCGTTCACCTCGAGAAGTTCGCGCATCTTTATCCGCACAACCTCTCGGGCGGGATGAAACAGCGCGTGGCCGTCGCGCGCGCCTATGCCTATGAGCCCGAATTCCTGTTGATGGACGAGCCCTTCGGGGCCCTCGACGCCCAGACGCGGGAAAATTTACAGGAGATGACCATCGAGGTTTGGCAGAAGACACACAAAACTATTTTTTACGTGACGCACAATCTGGGCGAGGCCGTCTATCTGGCCGACCGGATCATCGTCCTCGCCGGACAGCCCGGCGTCATCCACAAGGAAATCCGCATTGATCTTCCCCGGCCGCGAGACCCGTTCGACCCGAGGGTGATCGAACTCGAGCACCTGACCACCGAGGCCGTCCGGGGGAATTGATCGATAGCGGATCCTCTCCGAACAATAAATAAAAAAGGCCGGCTCCCCCGGGAGAGCCGGCCTTTTGATTTTATCTTTCAGATTTTATCCGAGACTTGCCTCGAGGACTGGTTTTCAAGGCTGGTTTCCAGAGCTATTTTCCGGGGCCACCGACTTCCTCCATCATGCCCCACTTCACGACGGTGACTTTTTCGAGCTTCTCGAAAATAAACTTTTCCATCAAAAAACCGACCAGGGCGATACAGGCGATGCCCACCAACATGAACGCCGTATCCAGGTCCTCGCGGCTATCGAAAATCGCGTAGCCCAGGCCCCAGTCGCTGGCCGCCACCATTTCCCCCGCGATGCCGGCCCGCCAGGCGCGGGCGAGACCGATGCGCATTCCGGAAAGGATGAACGGCAGGGAACCGGGAAATATCACCTTCCAGAAAAGCGTCATGCCCCGGGCATCCATCGATTGCGCCGCCCGTATCCAAATGGGATTCACTGTTTTCACGCCCGTCCATGTCGCGGAGATAGCCGGAAGCGCGGCCGCGAAGGCCGTGATGAAAATCATGGTGGTATTTCCGAGACCGAACCAGAGCACCAGAATCGGGCCCCAGGCCAGGGCCGGGATCGGGAGAAGCATGCTCAGTATCGGAACCATCAATCTTTCGACCCAGACGATCCGCCCCATCGCGATGCCGATGGAAATCCCGGCCACGGCCGCAATCGACATCCCGACCATGATCCGCCAGGCCGTATGATAGATGTGGACACACAGGATACAGGCCGGCGCATCCTCGAACTTGACGAATGTCACCTCGTAGGCGCGGTAAACGATGGGGGCCACCCGGGGAAACAGGGCGGGCTCGGCGACGTACAATGCGATGAGTTCCCAGCCAACGATTAACAAGACAAAGCTCGGAACATTGTCGAAAATCCATTTGCACGTCTTTTCCTTGGTGGACAATTCGACTGGAAGCTTTACTTCTTCGTTCGTGGCTACCGCCATCGGATTTTCTCCTTCCGTTATTTATCCCCATTCCACGGAAAGGGGAGGCCCCTGCGTACCGGGAAAATTCTGCTCCGAACAACATATCACACACCCAAGCAGCGACCGGCGCGGGGGATGCGGCGTGCCCCCCCGGTTCCGGGGGCGCGGACTTATTTCTTTTTCGGGGCGGCCTTTTTTTTCACGCTCTTTCGGGC
>JAPYQX010000075.1 GCA_029937135.1 Nitrospinota bacterium | reverse complement strand
CGTTGGGATGGATCATATTGACCCGGATTCCGTCCCCTCCCCACTCCATCGCTGCCACCCTCATCAATTGGGTAAGCGCGGCCTTCGAGGCGGAATAGGCCGCCGCGCCCGGCCCCGGAGCCGGTACATTCTTCGAGCCGATGGCCACGACACGGCCCCCCCCCGGCGAGAGCTTGAGCAGTGGATAGCATTCGCGCATCAGGGACAGATTCGCATCCAAATTAACATTCATGACCGTGCGCCACTCCGCCGCCGGAATATGGGCGATATCGCGGCTCACCGGGAATATTCCCGCATTCAAAACGATCATATCCAGCCCACCGAACCGGCGAGTGGCCATATCGAGGGCTTCCGTAATCGCATCATCGCTCGTAACATCGCATTCGACCCCGAGATAGTCCGGACGCTCGTAAAGGGACACGATGGACGGGCTGAGGTCCAGGCCGATGACGGCGGCGCCCCGATCAAGAAACGATTTCACGCAGGCGCGCCCGATTCCGGACGCCGCCCCTGTCACAAGCGCGATCTCCCCGGCGAAAACCTTCTCGTTGCACTCCAGCTTTGCCCGCTCCAACCCCCAATATTCCACCTCGAAAACTTCAGGCGCCCCCAGCGCCCGGTAGCCTCCCAGCGCCGTCGCGCGGAGGATGACCTCGATGGTGTGCTCATAAATTTCCCCGGCCATACCGGCCTCGCGGGCCGTTTTACCCGCGGCGCAAAGTCCGATTTCGGAATCGAGGACGATCCGGGGAGCGGGATCGAGTATCGCCCCCTCCTCAAGGCCGGAAGGCGCGAAGGCGGCGAAGTCCCGTTCATAAGCCCTTGCGTAGGATTCGGCGTCGAGCCCCACCATGGGAAGCCGCCTTGTACGGAGCACATGGTCCGGCGTGGCGGGGCCTTGTTGAGAAATTTCCGATACATCGCGCCGCCGGGCAAACACACTTCCCAACGGGCTTTTTCTCGCGGATACAATAAGAGGAATTCCGGCGGCATCCGATACGGCTTTTCGAAGTTCCGGAAGACGGGACACCAAAGGCTGAGCCACTGGCTCATCGCCGTCCGGGAGCGCCCAGGCCCCTTTTGCCTCCAAATACCGCTCGGCCATCCCCACGAGCTCGATCATTTTCCCGTAGGACGCTTTCGCCGTCTCCCCAAAGGAAAAGATTCCGTGATTCATGAGAACAACGCCGTCGATGCCCTCCCTTACATCGGTGGTGAATTGCCCGGAAAAAACCTTGGCCAGGGTGAATCCGGGTTTCGCGTAGGGAACCACGAGAACGCGGCCGCCATAGATTTCCCGAATCCGGGCATCGCCATTCCCGGTGTTCATGACCGCAAGCAATGCGTCCGAATGAGTATGATCGACAAACCGGTGCGGAATCAGGGCATGCAAAAAAGTCTCAATCGAGGGCGGAGGAGCGTCGTGCCGGGTCAACTGGAGCCTGAACGCGTTGAACAAATCACTGTCCGAAACCGAGTCCAGCCGAAGCAACCTCAGAAGACCCTCCAGCCGAAGAGGGGCGAAGCCGTCTTCTTCAATAGTCGCCAGGTCCCGTCCGCTCCCCTTGACGTAAAGAATCTCCTCCTCCTCGCCGTGGAGGTTTCGTTCGGTGATCTTCACCGAACTATTTCCGCCGCCGTGGAGAACAAGCGCGAATTCCCGGCCCAGGAGGCGCGATGCATAGACCCTTAGGGCCAAATCTCCCCCGCAGGCTGACGCCTCCCGATCATCCCAGCGATTTTCCATTAAAACCTCCCTATTTCCCTGTTCTGCCCGACATCTTCCAGCGTGTAAAGGCGGGGAAGCGGCGGAATATTTCTGGGCCAGTTCGCGTTTCTCTGGTAAAGTTCCATTTCTATTCTATCAAATTCTTCACACCCGAGGTGCGGCCGCCTCACCTGGAAGCGCGGCCACAACCGCCCTTTGCCGCCGGATAATTCAAGAGACCATATGAAATTCAGACTCGGATGGTGTTTGGTGATTGCGTTGAGTTTTGCTGTGACGAGCGGCGGTTTTCCTCCCCCCGCGGATGCCGCCCGAAAAGCCCCAAGGCACTCGATCAAAAAAATCGCCGACGACCTCTATCGCTATCAGAATAATTTTCACTTCGGGGTTTTTCTTGTCACACCGGGCGGGATCATCATGACCAATCCAATCAACAAGGGGCCGCGCAGTGGCTCAAGGGCGAGTTGAAAAAGCGGTTCGATATACCGGTCAAATATTTAATTCTCAGCCACGATCACCAGGACCACAGTTCCGGCGGTGAAGTGTTTTCGGGAACCGCCACCGTTATCGCCCATGAAAACGCCAAGAAAGTCATCATCAGGGAAAAGCGGCCAACCGCCGTCCCCGACCTCACCTTCTCCGACAAAATGACCGTTTCTCTCGGCGGGAAAAAGTCGAACTCACTTATGTTGGAAAAAGACATTCCAACAATATGATCGTCACGAATTTCCCCAGTGCCCGCACCCTCTACATTTGCGATATCGTCTCCGTCAAAAGGGTGGGCTATAAAAAACTGAACGACTCCTATTTCCCGGAATGGATTGATTCCCTCAGGGTGGTCGAGGGACTCGACTTCGACAAAATCGCTCCCTGCCACGGAAAGATGGGGACCAAGGGCGATGTCCGGGACAACAGGGCCTTTTACCAAGACCTCTACACCGCCGTACTCAGGGCGGCTCGAGCCGATCAATCGCCGGAAGAGGCAAAGGCATCGATCAAGCTTTAAAAATACAAGAGCTGGCGCGCTTATAAAAATTTCCTGCCGCTCAGCATCGAAGGCATGTACAACCAGATCAAACTCCACCGCAGGGCCACCCAGCGCCGAAGGAACTGACGGAACAAATTCCACGTATAAATCAGGGGCCAGCAATCGCTGGCCCCTGATTTATACGGAGCAGAAAACAACATTTGAACTTTGGTCCCAAACCATCCCCAGACCCTTGCGGGAAGCGGATTTGCCGCGACCGTCAAAACATTACGGAAACTTGCTTATCCACTTGCTACGGTCAAAACCATATAGCCACCCACGCACCGGCTACACAACCCCCTCAGAATCAAAATTAGATTCACAGGCGACTTTCCCGGGCAATCTGGCATCAGAACACACCAACCGCCCTCCGCAAAAATAGACCCCATGTAGATTAAATGGCTTTAGCGGGTCGCTTCAAGGGTCCATGGAGTGGCATGATCCTACCCTATGCAAATACACTATTGAGTCCTGAATTCCTATCTGAATGGGATTTTTGGGATTTATAAAATAGAATTTATATGACCCAATTATTGTGGAGCGCGGAAAAAATAATCATTTCTGAAAAGATTCGTTGGAATCAATCGAATTGTCTGACTGGACGGGAGTAAATCCGCATTTAAATTTCACGAAAACGAAATCAGGAAGGACACACCATGACGATTTCCCGAAAGACCATCGGAGTCGGAATCATCGGCGCGGGACGGATGGGAGCCATCCGCGCCCATCTGGCCGCCACTAATTCGGCCGTGACATTCCTTGCTCTATCGGACATCGATCCGGGGAAGGCCGCCGCCCTCGCCGGGCAGACCGAAGCCAGGTTTCATGCCGAGGACAACCGCGCCGTCATCGAACACCCCGATGTGGACGTGGTGATCATCTCGACGCCCGAGGGCGCGCATACCGAGGCCGTCTGCATGGCGCTCGAGGCGGGCAAGCCTGTCCTGGTTGAAAAACCGGTAGCGCTGACGCTGGAGGATGCGGACCGGATCCTAGCGGTCCAGTCACGCACAGGTATCGACCTCTATGTCGGCTATACCCAGCGGTTCCGCCGCCGGTTTCTCGCCGTCAAGGAGCAGATCGACAGAGGCCGCCTCGGCGAGGTCTTGACCGGCCGCATGTCCATCTACCACTCGCGTTCGGACGCACGGCAAATGTACGCACGCTCGAAGACGGTGAGCCCCTTCACCAACTCCCTCGCCTACATGGTGGACATGGCACTCTGGTTCTTTGCACCTCTGCGGCCGGCGCGGGTCTACGCCGTGGCGGGCAGTAGGGTGTTCGCGGAGCACCCCAAGGGGATTGGCGACTACGGTTGGGCCATCCTCACCTTCGAGAATGGCGCCACCGTGAACCTGGGCGTCTCGTGGATATTACCCGAGCGGTGGCCGGCCTATGTTTGTTCTATGGGAATTGAGGTTTTCGGTACAAAGGGCGCCATCACCGTGGACGATGGCCACAAGGAAACCCTGCTCGTCTCGAGTGAATCGACGCCCGCACCGGACCCAACGCTCGAGGCCGTCTTCCTGGGCACAATGATGCCGGGAGATTGGGCGGTCGGGGACTTTTACGGTCCCATGCGCGAGGAGACACGGCTCTTCATCGAGCGGGTGACGACCGGAAAAGAGGTGCCCCTTTGCAGCGGCGAGACGGCGCGCTCGGTGCTGAAGATTACGCTCGCCATGGAGGAGAGCGCGGGCACGGGCGGAACCGTGTTGGAATTACTATAGATACCCTGACCGATCAGCAGGTTCGAAGCGCACCCGGCCATGATCTCGATGTAACGGCAGTGCAATGGCAGTGCAATGGCAGTGCGGCCCGGCGGTGGGTCCGCCGGGCCGTTGATATGCCACTGATAATAAAGGAATTAAAAAGATGAGAACTGGAGCGGGAAACGGGATTTGAACCCGCGACCCCGACGTTGGCAACGTCGTGCTCTACCACTGAGCTATTCCCGCCAATCGCCACAAAGAATAACGCATGGCGCAGGTTAGTCAATACCACCGGCAAGGATGAGCGTCAATAATCACGCGAGTTTTTCGGCCAGCCAGTCGGCCGCGAGGGGACGCCAGAGAAAGGGGATATTGTTGCAGACGTGCACACCCTCGGAGTAAATGACAAGTTCGGCCTGCGCCCCCGCCTCTTCGACAATCCTGTGTGCATCGGCCACGGGGCAAAGGCGGTCTTTTGAGCCGTGAATAATGAGCAGGGGCCGGTCCACCTCCCCGGTAACGCCCCGGAGGGAAACTTCTTTCGCGCGCTCGCCCGCCTCCTCCTCGGAAAGATTCCCGAACGAGACGGCAAACCCCTGCCGCGTGAGCGCGGGGAGATTTGACCAACACTCGGACAGATCGTAGAAACCGGCAACGCCGACCGTGGCGGCGAGGCGGCGGTCAGCCGCATGCGAGCGCGGCGCGTAATATCCGCCGCAACTTATCCCGAGAGCGCCGATCCTCCCGGAGTTCACTCTTCCGTCGGCTACGAGAAAGTCCACCACCGCCGAAACCACCACCTCGAAATCCGGCCGCAGAGGAAGATTTGATCGCTCCCCCTGCGCCGGCCCGTCAAAAGCCAGCGTCGCCAGCCCCCGTAGGTGGATTTCGGTCTCCAGGGTGTAGAACTCCTCCTTCGTGGAATCGAGTCCCGCCACCAATATGACGATGGGGGCTCCGCCATTAACTCCCGCCGCAAGGGGGGGAAACCGCAAAACCCCCGGAAGCGTGATTCCCTCGAATGGAATCTCTACCCGCTCGCCAGGGGGCCGCAGATCGGGAAGCGCGCGGGTATGGCACGCCACTTTTTTTGTCTGCGCCTTGTTCTTGAGCTCAATATCCTCGTGGTAAACGAACTGGGCGAAATGATAGGCCAGCGCGGCACGGACAAAAGCCTCCGCTGCGCTGAACCGCCGCCCCGCCCGGGCCATCTCCTCCGCTTCGGCCTCGCGCAGGGCCGCACGTTCGATCCACAAACTACACCAATCCCGCCAGGAGTTGACCCGCGGGATAACGTCGGATGCGTCCTGGTAGGATACGCCGTTGGCCAGCAAGCGGACATACCAGTGGGACAGGGCTTCCTGCGTCAGCCGATCGGCGCCGCCGGCGGGGGCCACGCCCCCGGCGTTGGTTGGCATTATCTCTCCCTAAATTTTCCTGCCTAAACTTTCTTGACAGCTTCGATCCGAACGGCAATGACGGGTGTGAATGAGCGATGGTCCGTAATTTCGACATCCGAGAAACCCGCCGCCCCAAGCAGGCGCAGCCACTCTCCCTCCTCGAGAACGCCGCCGAGCGAAGCGTTCCATGCCTGGGGGTCTTGGGCAATTTCGTCGGGAAGCTCTCCCTCCCGTACCAGTTCGCGGGCGATGAGCCTTCCCCCCGGCCGAAGCACGCGCCACAGCTCGGCGAGGGCCGCGCCTTTGTCGGTGAGAAGATTCAGGGAGGCGTTCGCCATAACAAGGTCCACGGCATCCCCCCTGATGGGCAACACTTCGATATCGCCCGCGGTTAATCGCACAGGCGCCGCGCCGCCCGTCGCTTCCCTCGCCCGCCGGAGCATGGGAAGCGCCATGTCGAGCGCCAGGACCCACCCGCCGTCCAGGCCCTCCGCCACGAGGCGGGAATCAAGGCCGGCGCCGCAACCCAGATCCACGGCGAGGCGCACGCCGGAGAGATCAACTCCGTCAAGCGCGTATCCGCACCCGCAATAAGCGCTCGATACGCGTTCCGGGAGACCCGCCAGCCATTGAGGGGGATAACCCGCCCCACGGGCCCTTCCGGAGCCGCCATCGGGAAACGCATCCGCCTCGGCGAGATGGGCGTAGCGATCCCTCACAAACGACTTTACTTGCAGCTTCCAATCGGTGGGTGGTTTGCCCTTGACGAAGACCGCCACGGCAATCTAGTGAGGCATATGGGCCGGATTCCAGAACTCCCCTGTCCGGACCATTTTGGCGATACACTCGCCGTGGGGAAGCCAGCCATCCTCGTTTTTCTTGGCTCGGGCCTCGCAATCGGAATACAAACAAATCTCCACGTACTTCCCCTTTCGCACTCAGAATTAATCGCAAAAAAAACCGGCCGCCGCGAAGAGATTCGCGGCGGCTGGCCGGTATTACTTTTCAGATTTTCCGATGGGACCGCCTATCCTCTTGAGCGCCGCATCGCCAATGCTCGTATCGATCAGATCCGTATAACTGGGCATGCCCTTCTTGTACTTTCCGCGCTTTTTGTTGAATTCGTTCGTCCAAGCAACCGTGGCCTTGGGCATTCCGTTGTTCACCGCCCAAATCCTGGCTTTAACGAACTTATCATAGGTCGTGCTCATGATTCCCGGATGCTTTTTATAGACGCCTTTCGCCCATTTGCGCGCCGTCTTCAGGAATCCGGCCTTGTCTTTATAAATGGAGCGGTTGGACTGCATCATCGCCACCGCGAAACGGGTGTAGGCGTCCGAGTTACTCTGAAGCTTCGAGTCGTGCGCCATGAACACGCCGTACCAGTACTTGGGACGATACTTCCAGAGGCTCGCCACCGAGGTCACGCCCGGGCGGAGCTTCTGAGCGAGAAGCACCTGCTCGACGTGGATTAACACGGCATCAGCCTTTTTCTTCACGAGGAAGGGCACGCGTGCCGGAGGCGGGGTCTTAATGTATTTCACATCCTTATCGCCGATACCATTGGGCATAAGGACGGCGAGAGCGCCGGTGTGGCTGTAGCCGCCGCGCCCCTCGATGCCGATCGTCTTTCCGCGAAGATCCTTCACACCTTTGATGCCGGGCGCGACCGCCAACTGGGCCTCGAAGAGAAAAGCCATGGAGTGGAAAATCTTCTGGCCGTTGCCCTTCGAGATACCGAGCATAGCAATCGGCGCCGGAACCCAGGCGAGGTCGAGGCCGCTCTTTCCGCTCACCGCCGCCCGGTAGGTGGCGACGCCGCCGCGAAAGAATTTGACCTTAATGTTCAGGCCATTCAGTTTGAAAATACCGTTGTCAATCGCGTAGTAAACCGGCAGGTGGACCAGGGGGGGGGGCTTGACCGGCATCCCCAGCACGAGCGTCTCCGCCTGCGCCGCTGGCGCCGGGGCCATCCCGAACACCATTGCCATCATGGCGATTGCGTAAAGCCAGTTTTTCAGGGTTCTCATTCGCTCATCTCCTCTTCATTAAAATGGAACCATCTTGTCCCGATATTTCACCCTAAAAATTCAACCAATCATCCTTCATGGTGCGTGCGCCACGATGAAAACTTATTTTCACATATATTCACAAGCTTCGTCAGTACAATTCCCGTAATCATCAAAAGCAGGACCGGGGCGAGACCTTTATCGAGTTCAAGTTCACCCGTGTAGTCCTGGCTGAGGGCGCCCAGCCCCGAGATGCTCATCAGGAACTCGGCCACCACCATTCCCACGAGCCCGCGCCCGAAGGAGAGGCCGAGGCCCGCCACCAGATAGGGCACCATCGAGGGGAAAATCAAATCCCGCCATCGCTGCCATTCGGACGAGCAGAATGAGCGCGTCACCTCCATCAGGAAGGGGTCCACGTTCCGTACGCCGTGAAATACGTTCACGATGACCGGCATGATAGCAAAGAAAACGACGATTGTGGTTTTTCCGGCGAAATCCACGCCGAGCACCATGGCAATGGGAAACGCGAGCGCCACGACGGGCGTCGCGTAAAGGGCGTAAACATAGGTGTCGAGGAGGTATTCGCAGGTCTTGAAACGGCCCATCAGGAGACCCAGCATAATCCCCGTAGGGATGGCGAGGCCGAGGCCGGCGACGAGGATGATCGAACTCTCCTTGGCCGCCGCCATCATCTCGCCGGTGCGGGTCAAGTCGACAAACGCGGCAACGATGGCGCTGGGCCAGCTGAATGTGGATGGCGATATATAGCTGATTTGACCGAGCAATTCCCAACCGCCGATAACGACAACGACGGAGAGAATCCGGAGATAAATGGCGGGGTCGATGATCCAACCGAAGGGAGAGGCTTCAGCTTCCCCGGCGGTTTTATGGGCCATGGCCTCGACCGGTTTGGTTTCTGTCGTCATTCCCAGCCCCCTCTTTTACCACCGTGCCGTGAAGTTCCGGCTCATCCGGGAGCGGGCCAGGCTTCCGGTCCGGATTTTTGAGCAATCCCCATAGATAGTGGCGGAGCTCCTGAAAACGCTGGCTCCCGCGAATCTCCTCAAGATCCCTGCCGCGCCCGAACCCGGTTTCCATCTCGAATCGTATCTCGCCGGGCTGCGGCGTCATCACCAGCACCCGGTCACCAAGCAAAAGCGCCTCGTCGATGCTGTGCGTGATAAAAATCATGGACTTGGGCTCGGCTTCGTTGATCTTCAAAAGCTCGTCCTGGAGCTGTTCCCTTGTCAGCGCATCCAGCGCGCCAAAGGGCTCGTCGAGAAGGAGGACATCGGCCTGGGTAGCCAGCGCGCGCGCCAGGCCGGCCCGCTGCTGCATTCCGCCGGAGAGTTCGGCGGGAAAATTATCTTCAAAACCTTCCAATCCAACCAAACTTGTGTAATGCCTCACCAAATTATCGATTTCTTCCTTGGGGCGCCCCTGAATATTCAGACCATATCCGATGTTCTGGCTCAGCCGCTTCCAGGGAAAGAGGCCGAAATGTTGAAAAACCATCGCCATCTCCGGGCGCGGCCCGATCACCCGTTCGCCTTTATAGAGAACATCGCCCGAATCGTACGAAATAAGGCCATTCAAGATTCTGAGAAGCGTCGTCTTTCCGCAGCCACTGGGCCCCAAAATGGTAACAATTTCCTCCTCGTACACCTCGATATCGATGGAATCGAGCACATGAAGATCGCCGTAGTACTTGTGCACGCCCGCGAGGTGCAGGCAAACTTCTTTTTCGTTCAATGATTCCGCCATAAACCTATCGAATCCCTTGACTGAAAAGCCCCGCCGGGAAAACCCGGTGGAGTCAAAAAAAATGCCCGGACTGGAACAGGACCGGAACTAACGCGAATTATCAAGTATTGCCAACCGGAGAATTTCGCACCATTTCAAAGATAAATTTAATATGCTGTGATTTTACTTCATTTTTTCCTTTAACAAAAACACTGATATTTGCAGATTTGAGCTATTTCCCCGAACGTGGGGTGAAATCTCCCCTCAAAAACGCTGGAGGTCCTCCCCGGCGGCGATTTCCCCTTTGTAATGTTGGGAGATTTCCTCGACCGCCGTTTCCGCCCTCGCCATAGGGGGGGTCAAATGAGAGAGAACCACCATTTTCACGCCAGCCTCCGCCGCCGTCCGGCCCACTTCCTCGGTCGTCGCATGGTGGCCCGCGATGACCTTTGCCATTTCGGGGGTCTGGCCCAACAATTCAACAATCTGCTCCGGCAGACAGGGGTGCATCACGAGGACATCGGCCCCCTTCGCGAAGGGAACCAGTTTCTCCGTCGGCCCCCCGTCGCTCGCAATGACGATGACCCGGCCCTCGGCCTCGAAGCGGTAGGAAATAATGTCATCCACATTCCCGTGGTGGGTTCCCTTCTCGACGCCGACCCGAATCCCTTCGACCTCGATTGAATCGCCGGGGGCGAGAGTTGCAACTTCGATTCCCAGCCCCTCGCGCGGCTTGCCCTCCTCGGCGCGGATCTCGATATCGTATTCATAGTAATGAAGCATTCGCTTCACAATCTCCTCGACCGGGCCGGGGCCGTATACCTTGAGGGGAACCTGGGCGCCGAATAGCCAGCGAGTGATGTAAAAATCCGCGAAACCGGTGAAATGATCGGAGTGAAAATGGGTGAAAAACAGGTGGTCCACATCCTTGATGGATTGCCCGGCCGCGGCTATCTGGCGCGATACGTTTCGTCCGGCGTCAACCAGATAAAAACGGCCGCCCGCCACGATTGCGTCCGCCTGTCCGCTCCTCCCCGGCGAGGGAGGGGGCGAGCCAGTCCCCAGAAG
>JAPYQX010000451.1 GCA_029937135.1 Nitrospinota bacterium | reverse complement strand
CTTTATTTCAAGACCAGCGAAAAAAGCCGCGCCCGCTACGAGGCGGCGGGAATGGGCCCCTTCCGCCCACGCCCAAAGGTGACGCTCAAGACGCTGTTTGGGGTTCCCGTCGAAATCATCGAGGACAGCGAAGCCCTGACTGGGTGGGCGCACGAGGCCATTGCCCGCCAGGAGGCGGCGGGGCTCGAAAAAGAAAAACCGCGCGCCCGGAAACGCAAAAAAAAGCGACGCGATACTCATCACCATTAGCCACGGCAATCATCTAAAGCCATAAGCCATGGGAGAAACCGAATGCCAAATTCACGAATAGCGGTTGTGACCGGAGGAAACAAAGGGATTGGCCGCGAGATTTGCCGTCGGCTGGCCCTGGGAGGCGCGCGCGTCGTGCTCGCCGCCCGCGACGAGAGCCGGGGCCTGGCCACCCGCGACGCACTCAAGGAAGAGGGCGCCGAGACCATTTTTCACCCGCTGGACGTGACCTCGGCCGAGAGCATCGATCAGCTCGGCGGATTCACCGAAAAGGAATTCGGCCGGCTGGACATCCTGGTGAACAACGCCGCCATCCGTATCGACGAGGGAACACGGGGAGAGAATGTCTCCCTCGACACCCTCCGCGAAATGATGGAAGCCAACGTCTACGGCCCGCTGGCGCTCTGCCAAAGATTCATCCCCCTTCTTAAAAAAAGCGAGGCGGGCCGGATAGTGAACGTATCGAGCGCGATGGCCTCGCTCGCCAAAATGAAAGGGGGCTCCCCTGCCTACCGGATCACCAAAACAGCGCTGAACGCCCTGACGGGTATTCTCGCCGATGAGCTCAAGGACTCGGGCATCCTGGTCAACGCGGCCCACCCGGGTCACTGCCTGACCGACATGGGCGGCCCGAACGCCGCCCGCTCGGCCGAGGAGGGGGCCGACACCCCGGCCTGGCTCGCCACCCTGCCCGGGGACGGGCCCACGGGCGGATTTTTCTTCAACCGCGAGCCGTTTGACTGGTAGTGCGGACATTCGCGGCTGGATCGGATTTCGTGTAAAACCGGGGCGTCACGATAGCGCCCCGCCTGACCAGGAGTTCTCCCTTCCATGACCGAAGACGCGCGGCAAGAAGCCGAACACCTGATCCAGCGCCTTTCGGGCGCGGCGGATCTGGTCGCGAGCGAGGTTCGCGGCCTTTCCGATGAGCAGATGACTTTTCCCCGCGACGAGCCCGTCTGGGCCCGGTGGTCGGCCGAGGTTCAGCTTCGCCATATGGCCTGCGTTCCCTGCCGGTGGCTACTCGGTATTTTTCGCGAAGGCTTGGAGCGCGAGGGCTTTCGGCTCCCGGAGGTGGACATGGAAACCATCCAGGCCGGAACCGGGCGGCATGTGCCTCCCGAAATTTGCCCGGATCGTGAATCGCTGATCGCTCATATGCGAATGATGTTCGATTTTTGCATAGAGATTTTCAACCGCGAGTCGCCCGAGTCGCTCCGGGCGCTCAAATGCGTACGGCTGGTGGACACCGAAGCCTGGCGGGAGGATTCACCCGAGCGGCCCATCGACTTTTGGCGAATGCTCGCGAAACTCCACCCCTACGGGGTGCACGAAGACCCGGACCAGCCCGGCCATTTTCCGATAGAGCTGATCGCGGTCCTCCGGCAAATTTACTGGGAAACACTGGGCCACCTTCGCACCATCCAGCGGCTCAAGGGGTTGATGACGGTATCGATTCAGGCCGACCTTCCCCGTGAGGGTTATCTTTCCGTCCCCAAATTCTACGACTGAGCAGCCGCATTGAATTTAAAACAAAACCAAGAGAACGGAAAAAACGGCGATTTATTTTCCTGGAAGCTACTCGCCGGGCTGGCCCTCATGGCCGTGTTTCTCTGGCTGGCTTTTCGGAAAATGCCGCTGGACAGTTTCGTCGATACGCTGATGGAGGTGAGCCCCCTTCCGTTGGCGGCGGCGGCGGTGATCATCCTTCTGTCCATCGTGCTTCGCGGCTGGCGGTGGAAGATTTTGCTCGCTTCCTCACAGCCCGATCTCAAAAAACGCCACGCCGTAATGG
>JAPYQX010000074.1 GCA_029937135.1 Nitrospinota bacterium | reverse complement strand
GGATATCGGTGCCGCGCCCGGCCATATTCGTGGAAATGGTCAGGGCGCCTTTCCGACCCGTCTGGGCGATGATCTCGGCCTCGCTCAAGTGGTTTTTGGCGTTGAGGACATTGTGCGGAATTTTACGGCTCCGGAGGATGGAGGCCAGCTTTTCGCTCTTTTCGATATTGGTGGTTCCGACAAGAACCGGCCGCCCCTCTTCCTGACACTCCCGAATTTCGTCGATCACGGCATTGAGTTTTTCCCGCTCCGTCTTATAGACCAGATCTGGAAACTCATGGCGGATAAGCTCCACGTTCGTTGGAATGACAACCACCCGGAGCTTGTAAATTTCCTGGAATTCCGAGGCCTCGGTATCAGCCGTCCCCGTCATTCCCGACAGTTTTTCGTAAAGCCGGAAATAGTTCTGGAATGTAATGGTGGCGAGGGTGACATTTTCCTCCTGGACCTTGACGCGCTCTTTCGCCTCAAGCGACTGATGGAGCCCGTCGCTGTATCGGCGTCCAGACATTAAACGGCCTGTGAACTCATCGACGATAATGACCTCGTCGTCCTTCACCACATAATCGACATCCTTCTCGAAAAGAACATAGGCCTTCAGCGCCTGCTCTACATGATGCAGGAGCGTAATGCTGCTCATGTCGAAAAGACTCACCTCATTCCCCAGCTCACCCACCCGGCGCAGGATTTTTTCGCACTCGACGACCCCTTTTTCCTTCAGGTTCACCGTCTTGCTCTTTTCATCGACAATCAAATATTCATAATTTTTCTTGCTGATATTGTCTTTTCCGCCCTCGACGTACTCGTCCGAGGAAACGGGTTGCACCTCTTCGTCGCTCTCGGCCAACAGGGGCTTGATGAGCCCGTTGATTTGGCCGTAAAGCCTCGTCGCCTCCTCGGCGGGGCCGCTGATAATAAGCGGCGTCCGAGCCTCATCGATGAGAATACTGTCCACCTCATCGACAATGCCGAATTTTAGCTTGCCCTGAACAAAGCTCCCCTCCTCGAATTTCATGTTGTCCCGGAGGTAATCGAAGCCAAACTCATTATTGGTGCCAAAGACGATGTCCGACCCGTAAACGGCCCGGCGTTCCTCGTCGTCCATATCGTGCTGAATGGCGCCGACGGTGAGGCCCAGCCCCCTATAGATTTGTCCCATCCAGGCGGCATCACGCTGGGCCAAGTAGTCGTTCACGGTGATAATGTGGACGCCATCGCCCGCAAGGGCGTTGAGGTAGGCCGGCAGGGTCGCGACAAGCGTTTTCCCCTCACCGGTTTTCATTTCGGCGATTTCCCCCTGATGCAGGACCACGCCTCCGATAATCTGGACATCGAAATGACGCATGTTGAGAAAACGGCGGCCCGCCTCCCGCACCAAGGCAAACGCCTCGGGGAGGATATCATCGAGCGTTTCGCCCGCCACCAGACGTTCGCGGAACCGTTCGGTCACGGCCCGCATCTCCACGTCCGTCATTTCCATGTAGTGGGGTTCGAGAGTGCCCACCTTCTCAACGATGGGAAGAATTTTCTTGAGCTGGCGTTCGTTGGCTGTTCCGAATACAGCGCTGAGCTTCGACAGGCCTTTTTCGAGGATCGACCTGGCCATAGCGTACTCCGATTAAGGAACTCTTAAAGAGGGGCGGGGGCCGCCCCGAAAACCAATAACATACCGCGAGAGATGATGACGAAAAAACAGATGTCGGCGGAGGATTTATTACCTGCGCGCAACCGGAGTGTCAACGATATAGAGCATCGGGTTTACCGCAACTCCGTTTAGGCGGACTTCATAGTGAAGGTGGGGGCCCGTCGAACGGCCGGTGCTCCCTACTTGGGCGACTATGTTGCCGCGCTTGACGCGCATTCCTGCCCGGAGAAAATTTTTCTTGATATGGGCAAAGCGGGTGACAATGCCCTGCATATGCCTGATTTCAAGAATGTTTCCGTATCCGCCTTTCCGCTTGGCCTTGATCACCAAGCCGTCGGCGGGAGCCATGATAGGCGTTCCTTGCCGGGAAACGATATCGATTCCGGAATGAAATTCCCTCCGGCCGGTGAACGGCGAGCGCCGGCGGCCGAAACCGGATGTGAGCCACCCTCTCGCGGGCAGTATCGAGGGCGTATGCGCGAGAAGCACTTTCTTTTCCTTGAAAATATTGACCAGCGATTCAAAGGCATTCTTTTGAGAAGAAGATCTTTGTTCGAGATCGAGGAACTGGCGGTTCAACCGCGTGACGAAGCGGCGTCCGGACGGTGAGAGGCCGCCGAGATTTGCGTTCTGATCGTCCTTGCTCACCCCGCCGAGGCCCAGATAGTTCCGCAGGCCTCGCGGCTTCACCGAGGCCATGATACGAAGCTGGTCCTCGAATTTCCGCAGGGTGGACAGCCTTCCGTCGAGTTCATTGAGCCGGGTGCCAAAGCGCTTGAGAAACTTTCGCTGGGCCACCGAGCGCTCATGAAGCGGCTCAAGGCGTGAAATTTCATTTTCGAGCGTAACGCGATCCTTAACGAGAAAAACGCTGATTCCGAAGACAAGGAGAATGCAAAGAGCGGATATCCATATCGTCCGGCGCGCGACGCCGAAGCGGAGGGTCCCACTTGTTTTATCCGGTATGATAATGACGGTATATTTCTTACCGGCCAAAACAAATCCCCCTGAAGCAGAATTCCACCACCCAACCGCCAACAAACAAAAGAATGCACTGGAACCCGGGGGAAATCCCCCCTTGGAAATTCACCCCCAAAATGCGCAGTAGCCGATACGCTAACACCGGAGTTCGAATTTTGTCAATGACTTAGGCCTAAAAGACTGAAATGTCATCTGTTCCGGGGATTTTCATCCCATCACAGCGCCCGAATCGACGAGAATCGACTGTCCGGTAATGGTACAAGCATCCTCGCTCGCCAGGAACGCGACCGCCCTTCCGATGTCCTCGGGTGTCTGCTCACGCCCCAAAGGCGTTAAACCGACGAAATAGTCAAAGACCTCGCGGGGCGTCATACCCTTGAGGCGGGGAATTTTTTCGCTGTAGAGCGGGGCCATTTTCCGCCAGATGGGGCTCCAGATCAGGCCCGGACAAACGGCGTTGGCGGTGATGCCGTCGCGGGCGGCTTCCCGGGCGAGGGCCTGGGTGAAATTGATAACCGCGGCCTTGGACGCACTATAGTGTGGAATCGCCTCGGTTCCCTGCCGGCCCGCACGAGAGGAGATGTTCACGATCCGGCCCCATTTCGCCTCTTGCATAATAGGGAGCACCGCCCGGCACAAAAGAAAAACACCTTTAACATTCACCTCGTAGGTAGCGTCCCAATCCTCACTCGAGATATCCGAGAGCGGGAGGCCCAGCTTGAAATCAGGCCCGCCAATCACGCCCGCATTATTCACCAGAATATCGAGGCCGCCCAACTCCTCGCGGCTCCGTGCGACGGCGGCCTCGCAATCGGCGGCATCGGTCACATCGAGACGAAGGGCCACCGCCTTCGCGCCGGTGGCCTCCAACTCCTCCCGGCAATGATCGGCGCCGTCGAGAGAGATATCCGCCAGGGCGAGGGAGGCGCCCTCCTCGGCAAGGCACCGGGCAATCCCCCGTCCGATCGACCCGCCGGCGCCGGTGACCAGCGCGGCGCGGCCCTCGAGTCTCCCCGGCCTGACGGCGGCGCCAGTCATGAGGCTATTCGTCCGACCCGAAGCCCGTCATCGTCCGGCCCCGGGCAATCCACTCCTCGTAGACCTTGATGCTTTCGAGGACGGCGGGGGCTCCGATATAGGTGAACATCTGGGCGATTACTTCGAAAATTTCTTTATCGGTGGCGCCGTAGCTGGCCGCCGCCGAGAAATGCGCCCGGAGCTGGTTGAACATTCCGGTCACGCAAAGAGCGGCGATGGCGCACAATTCGCGGGTTTTATGATCGATAACATCACGGTTGTAGAGCCCGCCGTGGACACAGCGCTGAAAGATCATCGAGAATTCGGGATCGAGTTTATTGAGGCGCTCGAACAGCGCTTCCGTATACCCCTCGCCGTATTGAGCGTCGCCGCGCTTTATCGCCGGGGGGTAAAATTTTTCATCGTCCGTCATCGGTCAACTCCCCTTTCAGATGAACGGCCGGACATCCTCCGGCCTCCTATGCCTCGACAACTGGATTAACGAGGCGTCCGAGGCCCTCGACCTCGACCTCGACCACATCCCCCGGCTGGAGGAAAGAAGGCACCTCCCGTGCGTAGCCCACGCCCGACGGCGTTCCGGTCAGGAAGATGTCGCCCGGCTCGAGCGTAAAGCCCTCGGAGAGAGATGAAATCATCGCCGGGATATCGTGGATCATGTTCGCCGTGGAGGAGTCCTGCCTGGGCTCGCCGTTCACCCAGCTTTTCACCGTCATGTTCATCGGATCTCCGTAATCCTCCCGGGGTACGATATAGGGGCCAAGCGGGCAGGAATCGTCGAGGGTTTTTCCCTTGAAAATCTGTTTATGTCTTCGCTGGATGTCCCGGGCGGAGATGTCGTTGGCGCAGCAGTAGCCAAAGATATGATCGTAGGCCTCATCCCGGGGGATATTGATCCCGCGCCGGCCGATGATGACGGCGATCTCGGCCTCGTAGTCGTACTTCTCCGAGCAGTTGTGCCTCGGAATCCCGGCGCCGTGGCCGATGAGGGTGGAGGGCGCTTTCGTGAAGAAAATCGGCTGGTCGAGCTCGACCTTGGTCGTTTGCACGTCCTTTGCCTGGAGCCCTTCGGCCACATGGTCCTTGTAGTTGAGGCCCATGCAAAGGACGTTTCTCCCCGGATTGGGCACCGGCGCCATGAATTTCACCTCGTCCGGGCTCATCAGGACGCCGCTTAAATCAGCCGCGTTCTTTTCGGCCTCCTCGGCGAGCATGCGGACCTTCGGGCCCATCTCTGCCCAGTTCTCGATAAGCTCAATCATCGTGACCGGATTCAGGCTGCCATCTCCGATCAGCCCCGAGAGCCGGACGATATGTCCGATCTTCTCGCCGACATAAATGCCGACGCGGGGAACCCCCCTGTAGTCGTATGTCAAAAGCCTTGTCATTTTATCTCCTCACGTTTTCTCGTCCACTCCTCCGGAGAGGATGATTCCCGGAAGGGCCGCCTCCCCTGGAAGAGCCGGCTGCTTACCGTTTTCATGAAGTAGCGTATTTCTCAATCGCCTCCGGGGTGAACTCGACGCCGTGTCCCGGTGCGTCGGGCACCCGCATCATGCCGTCCCTGGCGGTGAACTCGCGGGTCAGCGAGCCCGCCGGAATCAGTTCCATGAACTCCACCATATACCCGCTCGGCGAGGCGCCCACGAGACTGATCGAAACTTCGTGGACGAGGTGGCTGCTCAGTGAAATGTTGAATGCATCCGCCAGATGGGCCACCTTCATGAACTCGGTGATGCCGCCGCACCGGCAGACATCGGGCTGCAAAAAATCCACCGCCCGGCGTTCGCACATCTCCCTGAAACCCCAGCGCATATAATTATTCTCTCCCGCCCCGACAGGGACCATGCTCTTCTCGGCCACCTCGGCCAGATCGTCGAGCGAGTCGGCGAGGACGGGCTCCTCGAACCAGGCGACGCCGTACTCGGCCAGCATGCAGGAGACCTCGACCGCCTCGCGCACGTTGTATTTCTGGTTCGCATCGGCGAACAGGGTGAAATCCTCGCCCAGCTCTTGCCGAAGGAGCGCCGTGCGCTCCTCGTCCCGGTCGGTTCCGATCTTGAATTTGTAGGCGCCGAACCCCCTGGAGGCGAAATCCTGCGCCTCGGCGACTAGCTCGGCATCGCTCAGTGTGTGCCATCCCCCGCTCGCGTAGACGGGAACATCCTCCCGGAAACCGCCGAGCAGGCGGTGGAGCGGCAGGCCCGCCGCCTTCCCCAGGATGTCCCAGCAGGCGATATCAATCGCCGAGAGAGCCCACACCCCCAGCCCGGCCCGCAGGCGCGCCTTGTTCGGCCCCCATAGGCGCTGCCAGAGTGCTTCGGGCGCCAGGGCATCCTGCCCAATCGCGAGGGGAGCCAGCTCGTTTTCGATGTAGGGGACGATGGCGGAGGTGGCGGCCCCGCCGAGACCCATCGAAAATCCGGTTCCGCTCGGCCCGTCCTCGGTGTGGACGGTCACCACGGCGAAATCGATATGCGTATAGGTGCCGAGTGCGCTTCCAATTGGCTTGGCGAGCGGCAGGGGCATCGGCGTCGCTTCGACGGCCCTGATTTTCAATTTTGGCATTTTTCAAAAAATCTCCTAGAGGAAAGGCATGGTCCGTATCCGCATGGCTTGATTCGTTCCGTCCGAGTGAAGGAAGCTGGTCGCATCACGCAGGTATTTTTCCATCGGCGCCTCCGTCATGTAGCCCATGCCGCCCCACACCTCAAGCGCTCGCGTTGCGATCCGAAAAGCCGACTCCGAAACAAAAACCTTGGTCATGAAACCCATCTTCGGGTCGTAGAGGCCGTCTTGTCCCGCCGTCCAGGCCGCGTAGTGAAGCAGCCGGCGCGAGGCTTCGTATTCGGCGAAACAGTCGCACAGCATGAAGCCGACGGCCTGATGTTCGATGATCGGCTTTCCTCCTTGCACCCGGTTTCGCGCATACTCCAGCGCCTCCTCGTAGGCGGCCCGCGCCGTCCCCAGGACGGTGGCCGCCGCCTCGATGTTCGAGCCGCGCACGAATCGCTTGCGCGCCTCCATCGCCCCGCCCACCTCGGTCAACCGGTTGGCGTCGGGGACGCGGCAATTCTCGAAGATCAACTCGGCATTTTGTGAAAGACGCTGGCCCATCTTTTCGTGAACGCGTCCGATCGAAAAACCGTCCATGTCGGGGGTGGCGATGAATAGCGTCACGCCCTCGTTGACGCCCTTCGTTGTGTCGGTACGGAACGACATGAAATACAGCTTGGCGATGCCGCCGTTGCTGATGAAATGCTTCATGCCGTTGACCACCCAGTCATCGCCGTCGTGAACGGCGGTGGTCCGCATCCCGGCGCCGGGGCTGTTGTAGGGAATGATGTTGTCCGAGCCGGCGTTTGGCTCCGTCGAGCCGACGGCGAGGTGGTAGCGATGGTCCTCGAGAAACGCGGGCAAATACCGGGCGCGCTGCTCGTCATTGGCCAGGCGCTCGAAGAAATGCGAAATCTTCCAGGTCTGATCGAAGGTGACGGCAATCCCCAAATCACCCCAGGCGATTTCCTCTCCAACCAGGCACAGGGTCAGGATATCCGCGCCGGCGCCCCCCATCTCCTCGGGAAGAGCGAGGGTCCGGAGTCCCAGGCGGCTCCCCTTCTCCACCACCTCCCAGGGAAAGCGCAGGGCAGGATCGGTGATTTTCTCCTGTTCGTGAGCGATGGGCCGAATCTCCCGTTCGGCAAAGTCGTGCGCCAACTTCTGGAGCGCTTTCTGCTCATCGGTGAGTTGAAAATCCAAGAGATCTCCTTTCACGAGAATCGGCCACTGGGCCACTGGGCCACTGGGCCACCGGGCCGCGTAGGCGGCTCTGCCGGGCCGCCGCGCCGGAAACAGACCCAAAAGTAGAGGAAAGCAGCCTGGAATTTGAGGCGATGGTATCCGCCCTCCCGGAATGGCGCAAGGCCGCAAGGAGACGAAATCCTCCGAATCCCCACCTCCTCGGGAGGATTCGGGAGACGACTCCTCAATCCGGACCTTTCAAAGGTTGATATATCCCTATAGCTGTCATAGGATTTGACTATAGCTGAGCGGGCATGAACAACCATGATTCGGCCGCGTTTTCAGGCGGTCCGAGTTTTTCAAGCCCGATTTCCTCAAGCCCGATTTTTCCAAGGAGACATCAACGGTGAAAATTCGGGTTCTCGGAATACTCGCCGCCCTAGGATTTGTTTTCATCGCGGCGCAAACGGCAGTGGCCGCTCCGGCAGCCGCCATCCTCCGAATCTCGGCGATTCCCGACGAGGCGCCGACAGAGCTGATACGCAAATTCAAGCCGCTTGCCCGGTATCTGGAAAAAGAGCTTGACGCCCGCGTCAAATTCATCCCCCTGGTCAATTACGCCGCCACCGTCGAGGCCCTCGCCGCGGGCAAGGTCGATCTCGTCTGGTACGGGGGCTTCACCCACGTCCAGGCCCGAATCCGCACCAACGGTAAAGCGGTTCCGCTTGTCATGCGCAGGCGCGATCTGAATTTCAGGAGCAAATTCATCACCGCTACCGGCAGCGGGATCAAAACCCTGAAGGATCTCAAGGGAAAAACCTTCACCTTCGGCAGCGTAAGCAGCACCTCGGGCCACCTCATGCCGCGCTTTTACCTCAAAATCGCGGGTGTGATCCCCGAAAGGGATTTTTCCAGATTCAGTTTCTCCGGCTCGCACGACGCGACGGCCAAATGGGTGGAGGCCGGAAAAGTTCAGGCCGGCGCCATCAACGAAGCGGTCTGGGACAAGCTCGTCGAATCCGGAAAACTGAATCCCGGGAAAATCCGCGTCTTTTACACCACGCCCGCTTATGTGGATTACAACTGGACGGCCCGCACCGGGCTTCCCCGGGAAACGCTGACCCGCCTGGCGGCCGCTTTCCTCAAACTGGACAACAGAAATCCTGTGCATAAGAAAATTCTCGACCTCCAGCGCGCGGAGGGCTATGTCCTCGGCTTCTCGTCCGATTTCAAGGAAATCGAATCTGCGGCGAGGGATGCGGGCCTGCTGAAGAAAATCGCTACGCAATAAATCGCCATTTCCTCAGAACCGGAGACAAGGATTGGATACCGCATTCGAACTTGTGGATGTCCACAAGCGATTTCGGCTCGCCAACGGGGACTGGAACGAAGCCATACGGGGGGTGAGCCTCACCGTCCGCCAGGGGGAGTCCATCGCCGTCATCGGCCCGAGCGGGGCCGGGAAGACAACGCTGCTCCGCCTATTGAATCTGACGCTTCGCCCCGACAGCGGCGAGGTGCGGATTAACGGTACCGATCCGTCCCGGGTGAAGGTGCGAGCCCTTCGCCGCCTTCGGGCCCGCACCGGGACCGTCTATCAACAACACAACCTGATCCCCTCGCTCCGGACGGTTCACAACATCCTGGCCGGGCGGCTTTCCTCATGGTCCATTCTGCGCTCGCTCCACTCGCTCATATCACCCCGCGAGATCGGCAGCGCCGCCGAGGCCGCCCGCAAGGTCGGCGTTCTCGATAAGCTATGGGAGCGCACCGACCGGCTCAGCGGGGGAGAGCAGCAGCGCGTGGCCATCGCCCGGGCTCTGATCCAGAACCCCCGCCACCTGCTCGCCGATGAACCCGTCGCCAGCGTCGATCCCTCGCGCGCCGATGCTCTCATCACCCTCCTCAGGGAGCTAAACGAATCGGAGGGAAAAACCATCGTCGTGAATCTCCACGATGTCCCGATCGCCCTCCGGCATTTTCCGCGCATCCTCGGCCTTCACGCGGGCCGGGTATTCTTCGATCTGCCCCCCGGCGAAATCAAGGCGGACCTTCTCATGCGCCTCTACGAGGGAGACGAGGATATGACCGAGGGGGAAACGCGTGCCTGGATCGATGAGACCATGAAGGGAAGCCTCGCCGGGTGAGCGCCTCCCCCGCGCCGCCGCCGCGCCCTCCTCTACCGGCTGGCCGCTTTGCGATCTTCGCCGCCGCCAGCGCGGCGATTCTCGCCAGCTTTCAGTACACGGGATTCAATCCCGCCCTCTTGTTTTCCGCGGAATCGCTCGGAGCCATCGCCGATTTCGGAATGGGTTTCCTCCCGCCGGACCTGAGCCCCGGTTTTCTGGCCACGACGCTCGAACCCGCGCTCGAGACCATTCAACTCGCCACGGCGGGAATGGCGGTGGCCCTGTTGTTCGGCATCCCGCTCGCCCTCATGGCCACGGGCACGTTCCATCTGGGCGGCGCGCTCTTCGAGGGCGGCACGCCCGCCGGCGGCCCGCGCAGAGCCCTAAGCGCCGCTCCCTACTGGATATCCCGCTTGCTCCTGAACGGGATGCGCTCGATTCCCGAACTCATCTGGGCGCTTTTGTTCGTCCGCCTCGCCGGGCTCGGTCCCGCCGCCGGGATTCTCGGAATCGGCGTCGCCTACGCGGGCATTCTCGGAAAAGTGTTCGCCGAGATCATGGAGGGGACCGACATCCGCCCGGCGGCCGCGCTCGTCGCCGCCGGCTCGACGCGCCCCCGGGCGATTCTGTACGGGGTTTTTCCCGGATCCTTCCGCACGCTTCTTTCCTACGCCCTCTACCGCTGGGAGTGCGCCATGCGGGCGGCGGCGATTCTCGGCTTCGTCGGGGCGGGCGGGCTCGGCCAGCAGATCGAAATCTCGATGCGGATGTTCGAGCACCAGAGGACGGCCACGCTGATCCTCGAGCTTTTCCTGTTGGTCACTCTCTCGGACGTGATCAGCGCCCATCTCCGGAGAAAATTCGCATGAGCGCCGCAGCCTCGAACCCGGGGATTCCGGATCGCCCGACCACGCGGGATAGGTGGGTCTGGCTCGGCGGTCTGGGGGCGCTTCTGGCATGGAGTTTTTCGGCGGCCGAGGGAGAAATTTGGGGAATCTTCACCCGTGAAGCGCTCGGCCAGGCCGGGGAATATTTGGGAAATTTCTGGCCGCCGGCCACGGAAGCAAGCTTCCTTGCCATCACCTTCCGGGCCGCCATCGAGACGCTTGCAATCTCCATCGGGGGAACGGCCATCGGCGCGGCCGGGGCGGGGGGGCTCCTCTATTT
>JAPYQX010000073.1:1696-10799 GCA_029937135.1 Nitrospinota bacterium | reverse complement strand
ATCAAACTCCCCGAGGGCATGGACTGGAAACGCCAGCCCGCCGAGGCGGCTGTCATCTGCGACGCCATCGCCACCCCTTATAAGGTGATCCGCCGGGCGCGCATCGCCGCGACGGACACCGTCGCCGTCATCGGCGCGGGCGGCGGCCTGGGCATCCACATGGTGATGATGGCCTGCTGGGCCCATGCCCGCGTCATCGCCGTGGACGTTGTGGCCGAAAAACTCGAAAAATGCCGCGAGGTGGGGGCCCACGAAACGGTGAACGCCTCGGGCGGCGGGATGACCGAGGCGCTCAAGGACCTCACCGGCGGGGAGGGGGTGGATGTCATCGTGGATTTCGTTTCGAGCGCGCAGACCCTCACCGACGGCGTGAAGGCGCTCGGGCGCGGCGGGCGGCTGGTCACGCTGGGCGGCTCGGGCGGCACGACACCGTTCGAGGCCATGGGGCGCGAGTTCACCACCAAGGAGATCGAGGTGATGGGCAGCCGCTACTGCACCCGCCAGGAGGTCGTCGATACGCTGGAGATTGCCGCGCGCGGGGATGTCTGGCCCATCGTCACCGAGAAATACGGCTTCAACACTGGGGACGCCGAACTGGTGCACGAGCGCCTCGAAAAAGGAGAGGTCCTCGGCCGCGCCGCCATCATGGTGGCCGGGTAGGGTCCGCTCCAATTCCCTAATTTCCCTAAAAAAACGCCCCCGCGATCCAGATGATCGCGGGGGCGTTTTTCTAACTTTTTTCTTCTAGTCTTTTATTCCCAAAAATGGCTTAGTCGGCTAGCGTCCAGCTCCCGTCCGGCTGGCGGCAGGCGGTGCCGTAGGCCTGCCGGGTTTTTCCGCCGATGGTGACGGTCTGGGTGTATTCGCGGCAGAACTGCCCCCGTGCGTTTTGATAGGCGGGTTTCGGGGTGACCGTGCCGTGGGCGCCCGAGTCCGGATCGCGCCAGGGGATTTCTACACCCGAGCGGGAGGACTCGAGCGTTGTGTCCGTCGTCCGCGCCATGACAAGCCGCTGACCCTCGTCGAGCTGTTTTCCGATCTCGCCTCCGGCCAGCAGACCGATGAGAGAGCCCGCCACAGTGGCGAGGACTTTCCCGCTGCCTGCGCCGATGGTCGAGCCGATCACGCCGCCGCCGATCCCCCCGAGGATGGCCCCTAACACCTGGCCGGAGTTGTCGCGGCCCTCGTAGGTGGTGACGGTTGTTCCCGAGGGATAGCCCGCATGCCTGTCCCAGTAATTATCGTAGGGGTGGTAGTGGCCGGCATGATGGTGATGGCTGTGGATCGAACGATAGGCGTAGACCGGGAAGAAAAAACGGGCCCGGAAGTGCCGCCGCCCACTACGGTATCGGTGGTGTGAGCGTCCGCCCCGCCACGCTTCGGCGTCATCAACAGCGAGAATTCCAGACCCGAGGAGCCCCGCCCCCAAAATCACCGCAAGGGATACCGCCCGGATGCGCTTCACTTTTCCGCCCTCTTAATATTGATGCTCAATCTCAAATCATCGATTTATATTGTCTTGAGCCTACAACTCCCAAAATCGCGCAAATCATGTGCCACCCTATTTGACGCGGCGGGTTCCCTTTTCCGCTCTCCATAATAGTGCATCTCCGCCCAAGCATCTCCTATTTTTAATGAGTTATTTTTCAATGGTTTGAAGGAATCATCCGCGCCAACTGGCCTGGCCTCCGGACCCGGCTTCGATTAGGATGGGCGGCAATTCCTTGCCGGGCGAGTGGATTCAAAACGCGAAGACGGAGGCAAGTGTGCAAAAAGGGATTCCGCTCGGGGGCTGGAGCGCCGGGGATAAATTCACCACCCGCGCCAGGACCGTGACCGAGGCCGATATCCTGAGCTTTGTGGGGGTGGTGGGCTACGCCGAGAGCCTGTTTCTCGACATGGAATATCTCAGGGCGAAAGGCCACGACAGGCGCATGGCCCCCGCCCTTCTGACGACTTCCCTCGCCGACGGGCTTATCATCCAGACCGGCGTTTTGAGCGATGTCGCCGTCGCCCTCCTCGGCATCGACAACCTCAGGGCGTTGGCACCGGTTTATGCCGGCGACACCCTCCACGTCGAGGTCGAGGTGACCGAAGTGAGGCCCTCCTCGAGCCGGCCCGATCGCGGTGTCGTTAGCAGTCATCAAAAGGTCGTCAACCAATCCGGCGAAACCGTCCTTGAGTACGACGTGAGCCGGATGTTGCTCCGGGAGGCGCCCGGCCGGCCCGGTTCCTAGAGCCCGAAGAACGCCTTGGCCGTACCGCTCCAGACCTTTTCGGCGTCGCCGCCGGAAAGCCCCAGGCTCTCGACGATTTCAACGTGCGCCGCGACGGGGACCCAGGGAGCGTCCGAGGCGAACATGAGGCGGTCCGCCCCCATCTCGCTGAGGGCGAGAGAGAGAGCGGTTTTCGAGTGCGCGACGGCGTCAGTGTAAAACCGCTCGAAATAGTGGCTCGGCGCATGGGAGATATGATTCCGGGGGCCGGGGCGGTTGCCCGAGAGGCGGTCCACCCGCGCGATGAGCAGCGGAAGCGTCGCTCCGCCGTGGGGCAGGAGAACCTTGAGGCCGGGGTGGCGCTCCATGGTGCCCGACATGATGAGCCTCAGCGCCGCCAGACTCTCGTCGAACAGAAAACCGACCATGGGCCCCAGCCAGTAGTCGGCGTAGACCGGCCCCGAGGGCGAGGGGCCCGGATGGAGAACGAGGGGGATTCCCCGGTCCGCGAGCAGCGCCCAGACGGGCTCGAGCGCGGGCTCATCCAAGGGCCGCTTCCCCCCGACGTAGGCGAAAACCTGGAGACCGACGAAACCCAGGTCGTCGATGCACCGCTCAAGCTCGCGGCAGCTGGCGTCGATGTCGCCATACCCCAGATTGGCGAAGCCGCGAAAACGATCCGGGTGCTTCGAAACGGCCTCGGCGATGCCGTCGTTTCCGATCCGGGCGAGTTCGTCGGCGTCGGACGGCTCTGGAGCAAGGTCCGGGCCCGGTATATTGACGCTGATCAGGGAGAGGTCGATCTGGTGGGCGTCCATCTCCTCAAGCTTGAGGGAAAGATCGAGCAGGGCCGCACTCATCGGCAGTTTGGCCTCCGCGGCCCCAAAGGCTGACCAGCCGTCACCCTCCCGAACGAACCGGGGATAATCCGATCTTTCCGCGAGGGCTTTGACGTAGGCATCCGGCATGTGGTGAGTTTGGACATCGATGCGCATATCGGGCTCCTGATTTTAAGGTGAATAAATTAAATCGGGATACCCTCTGATTATCGGCCCCGGCGAGGGGCTTCGCAATCATCGCTTTCATCAATCGAGGAGAGAACCATGAAATCCACCGGCGTCGCGGTAATCGGAGCGGGAGGCATCGGCACCCTCCGGGCGCACTCGTGCGCGCAAATACCGCAGGTTGACTATCTGGCCATCTGCGACAAGGTGCCCGAAAAACTCGACACCCTTTCCGAGGCCGTGGGCGCGGACATGGCCACCACGAAATTCGAGGAGGCCATCACGAGCGACCGCGTGGGGGCGGTCATCATCTCGACCGACGAGGAATACCACCACGCCCCGGCCGCCCTGGCCGCCGAACTCGGCAAGCCCGTTCTCATCGAAAAACCCTTCGTCCTCGATCTCGACGAGGCCGACGACATCCTGGCCAAGGCCGAAAAGAGCGGGGCCGATATTTTCGTGGGCTACACCCAGCGCTTCCGCCGCCGCTACCTTTTGGCCAAGCAGGCCGCCATGTCGGGCCAGCTCGGCAATATCGTCATGGCGATGGGCAAGATCTACGTCACCCGGGCCGTCGGCGAGGCCGTCGCCAAACGCTCGCCGAACACCACGCCCTCGATCAACACCCTCACCTACATGGTCGATCTGATCCTCTGGTACATGGAGGGGAAAAAGCCGGTCGAGGTCTACGCTCGCGCGGGCAGCTTCGTCTTCAAGGATTACAACCGCGACGATTTCCAATGGATGATCGTCACCTTCGACGACGGGAGTGTCGCCACCCTGGGGACGAGCTGGCTCCTGCCCCACCACTGGCCCGCCTACACGGCGACGATGGAGATCGACCTGCAGGGCACGACCGGCTCGCTCAACATCGACGACTCGCACAGGGATGTCATCCTCGCCCCGGGCGAGCCCATCCCCTGCCCCTACACGCCCGAGCACGAGGTGAGCGTCGCCTTCCTGGGCTCGGCGATGCCGGGCGATTTCGCGCTGGGCGAATTCTTCGGGCCGATGAAGGAGGAGTCGGACGCCTTCATCCGGCACATTCTGGGCATCGGCGGGGTGGGGCTCTGCACAGGGGCGCACGCGCGGCGGGTCCTGGAGCTCACCATGGCGTCCGACCGCTCGGTCAAGGAAGGCAAGCCGGTCAAACTCTGAGGGATTTCAATCAACGCTAATCGAAACCGCGAACTTTATCGATAACGCAACCTAAATTAAGGAGCTAATATCATGGGCGAAAAACTGGGAATGATCGGGCTGGGGAAAATGAGCATCGCGCTCTCGAAGGAATTCATCGCCGACGGCCACGAGATGATCGGCTACGACATCGACCCGGCGCGGAATAAAATGCTCGAGGAGATGGGAGGCCGCGCCGCCGTCTCGGCAAAAGAGATCGCCGAGGAGTGCGACATCACGTTTTCCATCCTCTTCAAGGAAGCGCACATCGAGGCGAACACATTCGGCCCGGGCGGCATCGTCGAGGCCGGCAAGAAGGGCCTCATCCACGTCGAGATGAGCACGATGAAGCCCGCCTTCCAGGTTGATATGGGAGGGCGCCTCGCCGCCGAGGGCATCGACATGCTCGACGCCCCGATCTCGGGCTCTCACCCCCGCGTCGCAGCGCGCGAGATTTCGATGATGGTGGGCGGGAAAAAAGAGGCCTTCGATCGCGTCTATCCGATCCTCGACTCGATCACATCGAGCGTCGTCCACATGGGCGACAACGGAACCGGCGCCACCATGAAGATCGTCACCAACCTGTTCGTGAACTCGTGCACGGCGCTCATCTGCGAGATGCTCCTCACCGGCCAGTGGGCGGGCCTCTCGAACGATAAAATGATGGAATGCCTCAGGGCGAGCACGGTGAAGGGCACCATGCTCGAGAACGCCGCTCCCCGGATGTTCAGCCGCGACTGGGAGGCGCGCGGAGCGGTCGAGATCTTCGTCAAGGACACGGGCCTCGCCATCGATCTCGCCAGGGAGGGCGGCATCGAGCTCGCCGTCGTCCCCGCCGCGCGGAAAATGTTCCAGCGCGCCGAGGCCGCCGGATGGGGCAAGGACGACGCCACCCGCGTCCTCGAGGTCTACGAGGGGAAGGATAAGTAACCACCGATAAAAAAACCGCCAACGGTATCGCGCCGGTGGCGGTTTTTTTTTATGCTTCGACGACCGTTCCGACGCTACAAAAGAAAAACCGATCGCCGAACTCGCCCGCCATGCGCGCCGCCGTCCTCTGGCCGGTGCAGTGGGAGACGCCGATGCGCCCGATGTCGAACTCGTGCAGCGCCGCGATGCTCCGGGCGATCTGATCCTCCTCGACGGGGCCGAGATGGGTTCCGCCCATGACGGTGTGAAAGCGGGATTTTCCGGTCTTCTCGGTGATGTAGGTCAGGATGTTGACGACCCCCGCGTGCGAGCAGCCAAGTACAACGAAAAGGCCCTCCCCGGTGTCGATGACCACCGTCTGATCGTCCCGGATGGGGTCCACGACAAGCCCGCCCGCCTCGCCGTAGTGCTTGAGCTCCTGATCGCCGATCTCGTACGAGGTGCGCCGGGGCACCTCCCCGGTCATGTAGACGCCCTCCTCGATTTCCCGCCACCCGGTTTCGAGGCGGAAATCCGCGCCCTCCACTTCGAGGAGGGACCGCGTGTGGGGCACCCCGATGTGCCTGAGCTTCTCGCTCTTGGTGCTGAAGCTGTCCTTGAAAAGATCCGGGTGCGCGTGGACGGGAACGCCGCCCTCGGACGGGCCGCCGCGCATGGCCTTCATCGCGTCGAGCAGGCCGCCCGTGTGGTCGGAGTGATGATGACTGAGCAGGACACCATTCACAGCGGCGAGGTCTTTTCCGAAAAAAGCGGCGTTGTTCAGCAGCCCCTTGCCCTGTCCCGTGTCGAAGAGGTATTCGCCGCGCGGGGTTTCAAGCCAGACTGACCAGCCGTGCTCCCCAATGGCGCCGATATTCCCGTACACCGCGTTTTCGCAAAGTACCGTCGTTTTAACGCCCATGAAGCGGCCTCCTCATCCTGAAAAAAACCTATCCCATCCACGCACCGGGGGAGAGGGCTTCCATCTCGGTCATCACCTCGATCACGGCGGGGCGATCCGCCGCGAGCGCCTTTTTCATCGCGGGGGCGATCTCCTCGGGCCGCTCGACGCGGATGCCCAACGCCCCCATCTCCTCGGCGATCCGCGCGAGGTTCGGCTGGGTGAATTTCCACATCGTCCCCCACTGATCGGAGGGGTTCCCGTCGTAGGCCTTGGTATAGACGTTGATTTCCTGATTCATCGAGTTGTTGTTGTTCACGACGGTGACCGAGTTGATGCCGAAGCGCACGGCGGTCTCGACTTCCTGCATGTGGTACCAGTAGCCCCCGTCCCCGGTGAAGCAGACCACCGGCCGGTCCGGGAAGGCGCACTTCGCCCCGAGCGAGGCCGGAAAACCCCAGCCCAGCGAACCGGCGCAGCGGATAAAATCCCATTTTTTAGAGTTCATCCAGAGTTGCTGGGATATCCACATCGCCGAGTGGCCGGTGTCCGAGACGACGAGGACATCCTCGGGAAGGCAATCGCCAAGCTCCTTGAGCACCCGCTCGGGGCGCATCGGCGTGTCGTCCGAGTTCCGGTTCGAGGCGATTTCGGCCCGCCAATCGGCCACGAGTTTTTGGACCTCGGCCACCCAGTCGCCCGCCTCGCGCTTATTCACGGCGGCGGTCAACTCCTTGAGCGTCACCTTGGCATCCCCGAGGACGGAGACCGAGTTCGGATAGTTGCGCCCGAGGTCGGTCGCGTCGAGTCCGATCTGGATGACCTCGGCGCCCTCCCGCGGCAGCCGCCAGAAGTGGGTGAGCTGTCCGCCCGTATCCGAGCCCACGAACACCACGAGGTCGGCCTTGAGCATCACCTGGTTCGAGCAGGTTCTCGAATAGGTCCCCGGAACCCCGAAGTAGAGCGGATGATCCTCGGGCACCAAGGAGAACGCCCCGGTAGAGGTGGCGAGCGGCACCTGGAGTTTTTCGGCCAGTGCGATGACCTCGGCCCCCGCTCCCGAGGTCCGGGTTCCGCCTCCCACGACGATCACCGGCCGCCGGGCCGCCTGAAGGCGCTCGGTGACGCGTCCGACATCCGCCGGATCCGGCCGGGGCCGGTAGGCGGGAACCCGGGTGTGGCGCTCCTCGACGATCATCTCGTGGTCGATTATGTCCCGCTCGATCTCGCCGTGGTTTCCGTAAAACTGAAGGTTCACCGGCCCCGGCGTGCCCGAGGTCGCCTCGCGGAAGGCCTGCCGCAGCAAATCGGGAATCCGTCCGGCCTCGTCCACCTGAAAATTCGCCTTGGTGGTCGGCTCGAACATCGGAAAGTCGTCGATCTCCTGATAGGGAAGCCTGTATTTCGAGTCTCCGAAGCGGCCACCAACAAAGGAGATAACCGGACTGTGTGCCATGTAGGCGTCGCGGAGCCCGGCGGCGAGGTTGCTCGCGCCGATGGTTTGCGCCCCGCACACCCCCGGCTTGCCCGAGGCGCGGGCGTAGCCGTCGGCCATGTAGGCGGCGGCTTTCTCGCCGTGCGTCATAATCCGCCGGATGGGGTAGTCGTCCATCAGCGCCAATGTGTGGCTCAGCACCGAGGGCATGAAAAAAAACGTATCCACTTTGTAGGCCGTCATGAATTCGCATATGTAGCGGGCACCCGACATTTCAGGCATTGATCGATCCTCGCTCGTGACACCCCGGCAAAGAAACAGCAGCCGGAGACAGTAAAAAGACGAAATATTTTAAGGTAAGGAAATTATCCGCCCCCTCCGGCGATTCGTCCACCACCGGGAAGGGATCGGGCAGGGGGCTCCGCCTCCATCGTTGGCTCGAAAACGAGACCGGATAGTTGCTCCCGAAGATGGAAATTTTCCGAATTTGAAAACAGGAAAGCATTGCCGCATAATTCCAGACGGACAAAACAATCATTCGAGACGATTTTACTTAGAAGGGGAGATGAATCGTGGAATGCCCTTCCTGCCGTCACGAGAACCGGGACCATGCGCAGTTTTGTGAGGAATGCGGCGCGAAGATCGAAAGGGCTTGCAGCGCCTGCGGGAACGCCCTTGGGCCCGAAGTGCGTTTTTGCGATCGGTGCGGCAATCCGGCCGGAGACGCCGCACGAAAATCGCCCGGACCTCCTCTCCCGGAAACCGGGACGAAAGAACAAGCCGCCGGATTTTCCACCTACACCCCGAAACACCTCGTCGATAAAGTACTGAAATCCCGCAGCGCCTTCGAGGGGGAGCGCAAGCAGGTGACCGTCCTTTTCGCCGATGTATGCAACTACACCGGGATATCGGAGACCCTCGATCCGGAAGACGTGCACCGCATCATGGACGGGTGTTTCGAAATCCTGACGGGCGAGATTCACCGCTTCGAGGGAACCGTCAACCAGTTCACCGGGGACGGAATCATGGCGCTTTTCGGCGCCCCATCGCCCACGAGGGCCCCCCAGCGCGCCCTCCGGGCGGCCCTCGCCGTTCAAGAGACGCTGCGCCCCTATGGGGAGGAAGTCCGGAGCCGGTACGGGGTGGAATTTCGGATGCGAATCGGCATCAACACCGGAACCGTCGTTGTGGGAAGGATCGGCGACGATTTGCGGATGGATTACACGGCGGCCGGGGACACCACGAATCTGGCCGCGCGCCTCCAAAGCCTGGCCGAGCCGGGAAGCATCCTTGCAAGCACCCTCACCCACCGCCTGACCAAGGATTATTTTGATTTCTCCGAAACAGGACCGGTTAAAATCAAGGGAAAAAGCGAGCCCGTTGAAATATTCAGGTTGATAGGACCCAAGGAAATCCACTCACGCATGGACGCGGCCTCGTTGCGCGGGCTAACGCCCCTGGT
>JAPYQX010000073.1:0-1596 GCA_029937135.1 Nitrospinota bacterium | reverse complement strand
AGGAAATCCACTCACGCATGGACGCGGCCTCGTTGCGCGGGCTAACGCCCCTGGTGGGAGAGGCGGGCATCGGAAAATCCCGGCTGGCGCACGAATTCAAGAACCGCCTTCAAGGTGAGGACATCACGCTTTTCGAGGCCTACTGCCCCTCCTACGGGCAGGCCACCCCCTTCCTCCCCGTCGCCCAAATCATCAAGAAATACTGCGGCATTCAGGAAGGGGACGACGAACTTAAAATCCGGGAGAAGGTGACATCGGCCTAAAGCCAGTGGGTCTCATGGGGTCCCCATGATGAGATGGACCTTCCGACAAGGCTCGAGATGGTTATTTCCTATCCGAGCAACATCGTTTCCATCCGCGTGAAGGACGAGCTGCTCCAGGACATCGGGATGGAGGAGCGCCGGATTCAAACCTTCGACGGCGTAAAAGCCACTTTCGTCGGCGAAAGCCAGGAACGAACCGTCGTCATCATCCTCGAGGATATCCACTGGATCGACAAAAGCTCGGAAGAGTTCTTTAACTACGTGAGTTCGAGCGTTGCCCAGAACCGGATATTAATTCTCGCCCTTCACCGCCCGGTCTACCAATGTCCCTGGGCATCAGGGTCCTCCTATCTCCGGATACCCGTTGAGTCTCTCTCATCCGGGGAAAGCGAAGAGATGCTGCACGGCATGTTGGGGGTGGGAGAGGTGACGAAGGAGGTGAAAGACCTCGTACAGGGCAAGGCCGAGGGAAATCCGATGTTCACGGAGGAACTCATCCTGGACCTCATCGAGAGCGGTCATATCCGCTCCGAGGGGGACGTATGCCGGTTGGTGGAAAAAGAAGCGGAAACGCGCATTCCCGCCAACGTCCAGGACATCATCATGGCCCGGATCGACCGGCTGGAGGAACCGATGAAACAGACCCTTCAGCTGGCCTCTGTCATCGGCCGCGAATTCGCCTACGCCATTTTGGATAAAATCGGGGATTCTGAGAGCCCGCTGACCCCCGCCCTGGAAACCCTCCAGAAATCGGAACTGATCGCGGAGAAAAACATTTTTCCCGAATTGGAATATATGTTCAGGCACGCCCTCACCCAGGATGTCGCCTACAACAGCCTCCTCTTCGAGCGGCGGCAAAAATCCACACCCTCATCGCCGCCGCCATCGAGGAACACAAGCGCGACACCCTCGAGGAGCATCTCGAAAAGCTGGCCTACCACTACAAAAACGGGAACCTCCCCGAAAAGGCGGTCGAGTTCCTGGCCCGGGCCGGCGAGAAAGCGCTGGACCTGTACTCGGTGGACCTCGCCAAAGAATACTTCGAGGAGGCGCTGACCATCGCCGGCGGCCTGCCGGAAGCGGATTCGGCCCGGGTCCGGACGCAAGAACTCGAACCCCGGCTGAATAAAATCCACGTTTAACGCCGCGGGGACCGGGGCGAACCGGCATCGCGACCCCCTCGCCCGCATGACCCGCTTTGAAATATAGCGGGCGTAGCCGCATAATTTTGGCCGGAAGGGATTCACCGGAGCTTTCCACTCCCGAAAGGGGCCACTCCGAAAGAGGGCGCTCATGCGCTACCTGGTTCGCGCGTTCGTGAAAAAAGGAAGGG
>JAPYQX010000450.1 GCA_029937135.1 Nitrospinota bacterium | reverse complement strand
GCTATCCGCCGGGCGACATCGCCCTGGGCCAGCTCTGGGGGCCCATGCGCGAGGAGACGAACTCCTGGCTCGCCCGAATATATACCGGCGCCGACACGCCCCACACGACTGCCGCCGAGGGGCACGAAAATTTACTCCTGACGATGGCGATGGACCTCTCCGCCGCGAGAGGCGAGGCGGTCAAACTGCCGATCACGGCCGAGGAGATCGAAGGGTAGGCGGGTGAGACGTGCTTAGGAATCAAGCGCCTCGGGCGGGGGCCAATCCTCCGAGCGGTTTTTGAACGAGAGGTAGACGAGGCGTCCCGCGCCCGCGTTTCGCTGCTCGTGCAGCGTCCCCTCGGGGATATGCACCACCTCTCCGGCGTGGACGGTTTTTTCCTCATCGCCCACCCGGAACCACCCCTGGCCCTCGACGATTTGAATCATCTGCTCGCAGCCGTGGGTATGCGGCCGGGTGGCCTTTCCGGGCCCCTGGACCTGGCGCGTTACGGTGGTGAACTCCCCAAGGATGAGGCTTCCCTCGGAGTCGGTCGTTTTCACCAGGTTGCGCCGCTTCATGTCGTCCCAGCGGTAAAAGGGCATCCCTGATCCTCCATGAATTGTGAAAATCGCTTGAGCGATATAAACGCGTGAATGATGAAATTCCTCCGTTCTTTCTTGTGAAAAGAAAAGAGCGAGCCAGAATAAAAAGAGCGCCTAGTCCATGGTCGCCGTCGGGGGAGGCCAGTCCTCGGATTTGTTCTTGAACGATAGATAGACGAGTTCCGAGTCGCCCGTATTCCTGAACTCGTGCTCCATCCCCAGCGGGATGTGAAGAAGATCGCCGGCCGTGACGGTCCGCTCCTCGTCTCCAATCCGGAACCACCCCGATCCGCTCTCGATGTTGATCAACTGCTCGCAGCCGTGGCTGTGCGGGCGCGCCATCTTGCCGGGGGCGGCGACCGAACGGTTTAGCGTCACATGCTCGCCGATGATGATGCTTCCCTCCGATTCCGAGGGCGCGGCCAGGTTTTTTCGCTTCATCTCGTTCCAGTTGTAAAAGGGCATTTTGTTCGCTCTCCCTGAATTTTGCGAAAGCCTTCGGCGAACAATCTTGGCGAAGTAATAAAATATACCAAACCGCCGTTATTCTCCGCTGCGATTTCGATCGTTTGCCCCGGCGCTGGCGGGATCTTGAGGTCTTGACATTTTTTTCTCTGTATACGTAGTATATGCGTATCAATCGGTTAAATAAATTCATGCCACGCAGTGGCGGCATGGCGGCATAACGATTCTTTGAAATTTGCCGGCATGCCTTCTTCCATGAAGGGTGTGCGCGGAAGCGCAGGCCGGAATTAAAGCAGGGGGATTATCATGCGAAAGGCAACAATTATTGTGGCGATTCTGGCTCTGGCGGCTCCGCTCGCGGCGGCCAACCGGGCGGAAAGCGCCCCCAAGCAGTTCACGCTCGCGGTGGGCAGCCTTCGCGGCACGATGGGCCGCCTCGGCGCCGGACTCACCGATATCGTGAACAAAAAGCAAGGCGGCTTCAAACTCAGCATCGTCCCCGGCGGCGGCCGGGGGAACCCCGCCCGGCTCGGCGGCGGCGGCGCCGACTTCGCCTATTCGTTCTCGAATTTCGCGGCGAGCGCGCTCGCCGGAAAAACGCCATACAAGAAGGCCTACCCGAATCTCCGGGGAATCTCCACGTTCTGGGACTCGTGCTATCACCAGTACGTCTCCAAGGATCAATATGACGCCGGGATCACATCCTGGAGGGCCATCATCAACTCCAAGAAGCCCCTCAACGTCGCTCCGGCGAAGAAGGGCACCAGCACGGAGTATGTCGCCAGCCTCATCGTGAAACACTACGGGTCGAGCTATAAAAAACTCACGAAGCGCGGCTACAAGCTGACCTTCCCCGGCGCGGGCGGGATGTCGCGGGCGATTCGCTCAAGGCAGATTGACTTCTACTTCCACAACTCGGGCGATCCGAACGGCGCCGGAATCCAGGCGGCCCTGGGCAGGAATCTCACTTGCCTGAAGATGGAGCCCGACGTTAAAAAACTCCTGGCCGGACACGGCTTCCCGC
>JAPYQX010000449.1 GCA_029937135.1 Nitrospinota bacterium | reverse complement strand
GGGATTTCACAAGTGGCTCAAGAGACGAAAATACCACCTTCTCTACTCCTCTAAAAGAAGAAGCAAGCCTGGGCCCAAGGGACCATCATCAGAACTCATCCAGCTTATCCTGGAGATTAAGCGCCGCAATCACAAGTTCGGCACTCCCAGGATCGCCCTGGAAATCACAAGGACTTTTGGCATCGACATCGATAAAGACGTCGTGAGGCGGATACTTGCCAAGCATTATCGACCAGAGCCAGGAGATGGGCCCTCATGGCTCACCTTCATCGGCCACATGAAGGATAGTCTCTGGAGTGTTGATCTCTTCCGGTGCGAATCCATTTTCCTCAAAACCCACTGGGTCCCGGTTGTCATGGACCAGTTCACCAGGCGGATCATCGGCTTTGGTGTTCATAGAGGCGATGTCGATGGCCCCGCACTATGCTGGATGTTCAATCAAGCTGCGACCGAGAAAGGCGCGCCCCGCTATTTCAGCTCTGATCACGAACCTTTATTCCACTACCTCCAGTGGAGGGCCAATTTGCCGATTCGAGAAATCGACGAAATCAAAACCGTTTCCCATGTTCCGATATCTCATCCCTTCACCGAACGACTTGTCGGCACCATCCGGAGGGAGTTTCTGGACCAGACTCTTTTATGGATCGAGCGCGATCTGGGAGAGAAGCTGGGAGAGTTTCAGGATTACTACAACGGCCACCGGGTTCATCAGGCACTGAACCTGAAAACACCCAATGAAGTCGCCTGGCAGGGACCACCTACCCTGGCGGAACCGGGCAATTCTGCATGTCTACCACATTGCCGGAGTATGTTTCAGACACCGATCGCCGCTTGATTACGAATTCGCCATGCACAGGTAGTAAATCGGAGCAACATAGCGCTTCTTGCTCATCTAATTTCCCCGATATTGAGCGGTCACACCGAAAGAATACCGAAAACCATCTCACTCAGCATGTACCAGTTTTGGGGGGAGTAGGTTAGGTGTTACAACTGACGAGGGTAAATCTTCTGAACCCAGGCGCTTTCCTCCCCTTACGGGGCAGACGTTATGCCGAAGGCCAAGAAAAAAATTATCGCCAACATTCCTCGCTTAAACACCTTCATGGACCGAGAGGGATACGCCGCGCTGGTTCTTCGCTCAGGCCAGAACTTTACGTACCTCGCCGGGTTCGCTTTTCCGGGCACGCTGGGCCGCCACCTCGACCTGCCCGATTCACCCCGCGCGCCCCTTCTCGTATGGCCCCGCGAGGGCGAGCCCACCCTGATCCTGAATCACCAGGCCGCCCCACTAGCCGAGCGCGACTCGTGGGTGAAACGAATCGAGATATTCAGGGGCTACGCCGACTCGCCTTATCAAAAAGCAGCGGAGGTTCTGGGTGAGTTAAGCCTGCTCGATTCCCGAATCGGATTCGAGCGGGCCACCATCAACGCCGGGCAGTGGGCGCTGCTCACCGAATATTTTCCGGATGCCGAGATCTCCGACTGCACACGCATGATGGACGAGGTACGTTGGATCAAGACGCCCGGCGAGATCGAGCGCATCCGCCAGGCCGCCGCCATTTTGGACGGGGCCTATATGGAAGTGTTCGCCGCCTTGCGCGAGGGGGACACCGAACGCGAAATCCACGCCCGCATCATAGAAGGCTGTATCCGCCGCGGAGCGGAATGGGCGCACGGGATGCTCAACCCGATCCGGAACAAGGTGATCTACGGCGGCGAAGGGGATCTGGCCTTCCGGAGGGGAGACATCATTCGGAATGATTATGTGGCTTTTTTCAGAGGCTATCCCGGCCACCAATCGCGCACGCTCGTCCTCGGGGAGCCGACGGCCGAGCAGGAGCGGATCTACCGGACCGTCCTCGATATCTACCGGGGCACCATTGCCCGGTGTCGCCCGGGTGCCCGGGCGGGGGACATTTACGACTTCGCTCAGGGCGCGTTTCGCGAGGCGGGCTACGATGCGGTGCTCAATCTCGTCGGGCACAGCGTCGGCCCCTGGTGGCACCAGCAAGCGCCCTTCATCGTACGGGACGCGGAGGATATCCTCGAGGAGGGTATGGTGATCGCCCTCGAACCC
>JAPYQX010000448.1 GCA_029937135.1 Nitrospinota bacterium | reverse complement strand
CTTGCTGTTTCTGCTATTGTCAATGGTGTAGAAGAATTAAAATGACCTTGTTTCCCTTCACCCGGAGCCCCGTGCCAGTGCGGGGAGGGGGTAGGAGTCGATTGATATTCATTCCAGAGAGCCCACCGCATCACACCCGTTAATATCATTTCATATATGTTGACATTATTAATCTCCGCCGTACAATTAAACATCTCATCAAATCCCGGGCGCCGATACATCGGTTCGGGAATTTATAATTCACTTTGGTATTCCGTACACGGTCAAGTCTTAAATTTTCATTCCAACGAGCTGATCATCAAGGTTTAAATACAACGATTTCAGGGGATGGCCTTTCAGTCCCGCACCTGTCTAGATCACAAAGAGAGCCAGCGATGAAGATTATTCACCTCAGTGACCTGCACATCGGCTACGGAGAAACAGGCAATATGTTCAAGCGTATCGCAGAGGGGCTTGTTAAAAAGAACGACCCCGACAAAGACATTATCGTCATCACGGGGGACCTGGTGGATGACGCCAATCATGAAGAACATTTCGATGAGGCGAAAGCCGGACTCAAAATATTGACAAAAGCGAAATTCCAGGTTTTGATTTGCCCCGGCAATCACGACTACGGAGCGGGGGCGCAGGCGGACAAAGATTTGGTCCGCGTTTTCAACCAACATTTCTTTAATCAGAAAACCGTCACGTATCCGAGAGTGAAAGTAATCACCGACAAAAAAACAAAAAAGAGGGTGGCTTTCATCGCGCTCGATTCGATGGTCGAAGAGTTAGGTTTTTTTGATCAATGGGGAGCGAAGGAGAACTGGGCAAGAAGCAGACCGATAAACTCGCCAAACTAATGGTCAGCAAGAGGGTCAAGGCGTGCGCAAAAAAGGTTGTCTATCTGCACCACCACCCTTTCGACCCCGAACTGTTTCATCATTTGAAAGACGCTCCCGCCCTTGGGAGAGCCATCAGGGGGAACAGGGTCGATCTCCTTCTGTTCGGTCACAACCATGACGGTTTGGTTTGGAACGAAGAGTGGGGCATCCCCCGGTGTTATGACGCCGGCACCTCGACAGGAAAGAATAAGGAGAAACCTGCCCGCGTCCGTGTCATAGACATCCTCGGGGAGCCCGCCGACTGATATTTTTCGTCCGCCAAAGAACAAAACGCCCCCCGGCTCCGATTTCGAGGCCCGGCATCAAAGAAGGAGCCGGGGCCAGGCCATGCCGTTTCTCTGTAATTCCGGGAAAACCACCCCTTACTCCTTCCCCGGAATGAGCATCACCTTCCCCCCCTTAACCCTCAGCCCCGTGCCAAACGGCTCTGAAAGCGTGCCCAGGAAGCGGACGATTTCCTTCCCGGCCCCTGTGCGGGGGGAGAGTATCGCCGGGGCTTTGCCGATGCCGCAGCGGCAGGGGATGATGTAGGGGTCGCCGATTCCTTTTTTCGACAAATCCCCGCCGAATAAAAACGTCTGGTGCGTCGCCTTCGTGAAAAACGGCTCGACGATATCAAAAATCAAATTCCCGGTGCAGTGAACGATGGGACACCCTTTATAAAACTCGACACCCTGCAGGACGTGCTGGTGCCCGCCGAAGATGCCCGAGGCCCCGGCGTCGATGGCGGCGCGTCCGATCTCGCGCTGATAGTCGTGGACATCGTGGGACATGCTCGCCCCCCAATGGTTGCAGACCAGTACCACGTCGGTTTTCTTCCGGAGCGCCGCTATCTCGCGCTTCATCCGGGCCAGGTCGGCGGGGGCCGTTTTCGTCGTCACCAGCATCTCCGAGCCCGGATATTCGATGGGGTTCCGCCTCGGGGTGTAGGAAGTATCGACCCGCATCGGGTTGACCCCCGGTTCATTCACACCCGCGGCCGCGCCCTGGGGCAGCGTCGTCGTATAGCCCAAAAGACCTATCTTGAGACCGTTCCTGACGAGCACGACCGGCTCCTTCGCCTCGCGGAGATTCCGGCCACCGCCCGTGAAGGGAATTTTTTTTGCCTTGAGCAGCGAGAGCGTATCGAAAAAAGCCTCCTCCCCGAAGTCGAGCATATGGTTGTTGGCGATGGTGAGCGCGTCGAAACCGGCCT
>JAPYQX010000447.1 GCA_029937135.1 Nitrospinota bacterium | reverse complement strand
CATCAGGATTGGGATCAAAGTGAAATGGATAGCCTTTTCCGGCGGACATGATTGTGTAATTGTCCCGGCCCGGCTCGCTCCCCGCGCGGAGCCCCGCCGCGAACATCTCGGCGTACACCTCGGTCTCGCGCACCCCCGGCCTCGCGCTGCGCATGACGGCGTCGATCTCGAAGTTCACCATCTCCGACGCCTTTTCCATCATGGCGATCTCCTCGGCGCTCTTGACCATCCGGAGCCTGAGTAAAATATCCGACGCATCGCAGAACTCAGCGTCCGGCAGGAGCCGCTTGAGATTCCGGTAGGTCATGTAGGGAATCGTCCCCTCGGCGGCGTAGCCTCCGCCGATCAGCCCGACGATGCCGATCTTTCCGCCCGAGCAGCCCATGTCCCGGATGGCGTCTGAGGCGACGATGCTGACCTTGCCCTCGTGGCCCCGGTAGCGGACCCCCTCCCAACAACACTCGGTGTACCACTTGCCCCAGTTTTGAAGGAGCCAGAAGGTCATCGGATTTCCCTTGCGGGGAAACACCAGGCTCCGCTCTCCATAGTCACCGTTGTCGAGCCAGCGGACGTTTCCGTTCTTGTTCATCCCTCCGCCGATGACGACAAGACAATCGATCCCCCGCTCGTCCATCGCTCCCCGCGCCGCGCCCCAGCGCCGATCGCGCTCGGCCAGCGAGAAAGATGAACTCGCATCGTCCGCCCGTCCCTCCCGGGGAATGAATCTGGGGTCGGTCACCATGATTTTCTCCTCATCGAATATGAAATTAAAAAAAGCCGCGCTCACCGCCCCGGAAGGCAGAGGTATGATTCCTTCGGTACTGGTGTAAAATGTTTTTTTAAGCATATCGCCATTCCATCCAAGGGGGAAATCATGAAAATCGAGGGGGTGCACCATCTGGCTCTCGCCGTGCGGAGCTTGAGGGAATCCGAGGCGTTTTATACGAAGATACTCGGCGGCGAGGTCGTCCACCGCCACGGCGATGCGGATTTCGAGGTAGATGCGGGCCGCACCCCCCAGGTCTGGGTCAAAACGGGAAACATCATCTTCGCCCTGAACGGCTCGACCCCCGAGGTGCCCAAGGGCCACTTCGTTCACTGGGCCCTTGAAGGGCATTTTGAGGAAATCGACGACTGGCTCGACACTTTCAAGCGCGAAAAAATTAAATACTACGGGCCCTTCGGCCACGGCGGGCTCGGGCTCATCTCCATCTATTTCCACGATCCGACAGGCTATCTGCTCGAGGTGGCGCTCGACGCCGGGGACTGGGAGACGGCGAAAACCGAGGTGAAAAAACGAGGGGGCGCTTTCGGGAACACCCAGGCCACCTACGACCCAGAGGATTGGGAGTACGAGAACCAGTAGCCCGGGTTTCGAAGCCCGGGCTCTGGAGGACCGGGCAATAGAACCCGCCCGCTAGTTCGCGCCGCCCTCCTCCTCCCGGGGCTCGACCAGGACAAGCCGGGAACCCGCTCCGAGCATTCCGACCTTGTATAGCGTGTGCGCGAGCATCTGCGGCGACCCGATCAAACGCATCGAATCATGCCGCCCGTTCAAAAGGCGGAGGGCATCCACCATCAGGGCGACCGAAACACCGTCGATCAGTTCGGCCTCCTCCATCAGGAACTCAACCGGCCCGGCCCGGCCGGAATCGCTCTTGAGCGCTTCGCAGACGCGACGGGCACCCTCCGCGGCCACGTCCCCGAGGAGGACATACCCCGTCCCCCCCTGCAGGTCGAAACGCAGGAATTCAAATTCGGAATCAAACGCCAGCAGGTGAAGTTGGCCGGTTTCGGACGGCATATCGCACTTCCCGGGAAAACTATACGAGAGGCAAATCGATCGGGCGGTTTTCAGCGGCGCTCCGCTCAATCGCCAGGGTGACCTCGAGGGTTTGACGCGCCTCCTCGGGCCGCGTGTTGGGAATCGCACGGCCCGTGGCCGCGTGTTCAATGAACAGGCGCGTCTCATCGCGCATGGGGCCCCAGAACTCCCCGAGGGACCAATCGCCCGCCATCATCGACTCGAGAAAAACCACATCCGATGAAGCGTCCGGCGCATAGGGGGAGGGCACGCCTTTTTT
>JAPYQX010000072.1:7610-11014 GCA_029937135.1 Nitrospinota bacterium | reverse complement strand
CTGGATCAGATCGGCCAGGACCGCTTTTTCATGATGGCGCTGCCGATTAAAATCATGGACGCCGAGGCATCGCCCGTCCGGGCCATCGCCATCATCGACTGAGGAAATCCACATGGCTTCCCGGCTTCTCGATCATATGCGCGAACTTTGCGCCCTCCCCAGCCCGCCGGGACGGGAGGGGATCGTCCGCGACCGCATCGCGGGCATTCTCGCCCCCGTCGCCGACATCCTGCGCTCCGACGCCTTCGGCAACCTCATCGCCAGGCACTCCGCCGTGGACACGGTTCCGCATGTGCTGATCGAATGCCATATGGACGAGGTGGGCCTTGTCGTCCACACCGTCGAGCCGGGCGGAGCGGTGCGCTTCGATAAGGTGGGCCTCGTCGCGGACGCCGTGTTTCCGGGCCAGGCGTTCGACCTCCTGACCGGGGACGGCACTCTCCACCGGGCGGTGGTCAACATCCGGGCCGGCCACCTGCAAGCCCTTGGCGGGCAGGAGCACCCCACCACCCGGGAGATGTGGCTCGACCTGGGCGGGCTGGACGGCGAGGGTGTGCGAGCCCTGGGGATCGGCCCCGGAACGCCGGGTGTCTTTCACAGCCCGTTCGAGGAGATGGCTGGCGGCGTCTGGAAATCCAAGGCGGTGGACAACCGCGCGGGCTGCGCCCTGTGCATCGAAGCGTTTTTAAGCAGCGTGGCCCTCGCGAACCGCCTCCGCCTCAGCGCGGCGTTTTGCGTCCAGGAGGAACTCGGCGGCCGGGGGGCGTCGGTCCTTTCGACGAGCGTCACCGCCGGAAGACATGCCCCCGACCTTGCGATCGTGATTGACACTGTCGGCGCCGAGGGGCCCGAGGGCGTCGCCGACGCCATGGGCACCCGCCTCGGAGGCGGCCCTGTCCTGAGGCGCTACGATTTTTCGCCCGGAAGCCGCTTGGGCCACATCCCCCCGGACGAATTGGTCGATTGGGTCCGGCGCACGGCAGACAGCGCCGGCGTTGCGCTTCAGGAAGACGCCTTCGTGGGGACCTTCACCGACGCCGCGACCCTGAGCCGCTCGCTGCCGGGCGGGCTCCCAACCGTGGTGCTGAATCTCCCCCGGCGAAACGCGCACAGCCCCTCGGAAATGTTCATGGAGTCCGACCTCGACGCGCTTGCCGCCCTCATCGGCTCCCTCCTCCGGACCACCGCCGAGGGCGATTACCCGAATCTCGGGAAAGACTACAAGGAATCCTGACACTTTCTCTTGTTACCTGGCGCTCTCTTTTTGATTGAAAGGACTTTTTTCAGTGCCCCAAACCATACGCGTCGCGCACAGCCCCGACTCCGACGACGCCTTTATGTTCCACGCCCTAGCGAACAACAAGATCGACACGGGCGATTTTGAATTCGTGCATGAACTCCACGATATCGAGACCCTCAACCAGGCGGCCTTCGAGGGCAAGTACGAGGTCAGCGCGGTGAGTTTTCACGGCTACTGCCACATCGCGGCGGGCTACGCCATTTTGCCGCACGGAGCGAGCTTCGGGGACGGCTACGGGCCGGTCATCGTCACGCGCGAGCCGATGACCAGGGAGGAGCTTCGCGGAGTCGAAATCGCGGTTCCGGGCCTTTTGACCACGGCCTATCTGACGCTTCGCCTCTACCTGGGAGGCGATGAACCAAAGCATCGCGTCGTTCATTTCGACCGCATCATGGACGAAGTGAAGAGCGGAGCCGCCGCCGCCGGGGTGTTGATCCACGAGGGCCAACTCACCTACGAGGAGGAAGGTTTTCACCTCGTCGAGGATCTTGGTGTGTGGTGGAAAAACGAGACGGGAGGCCCCCTCCCCCTCGGGTGCAACGTCATCCGCAAGGATCTGGGGGCCGAAACCATGCGCGCGGTGAGCCGCATCCTGGGCGAGAGCATCAACTACGCGCTCGGCCACAGGGAGGAGGCCCTCGATTACGCCATGGCCTACGCCCGCGATCTCCCGCGCGACAAGGCGGACCAATTTGTCGGCATGTACGTGAACGACTGGACGCGCGCCTACGGCGAGGCGGGCCGCGAGGCCGTCAGGACCCTCCTCTCCCGTGCGGCGATCGCAGGGCTCGTCCCGGAAATTACCGGGCCGGAGTTCGTGGAATAGGGGCGGCATCTCCCCGGGTGCGAGCCGCCCGGGTGGGAGCTTCGTATCCGTAAGCTTTGTTTAAAGGAGTTTTCCAATGTTCGAGGGAATTCATCACATTTCCATCGCCATGGACGATCTCGAGGAGGGACGCGATTTTTACGCGGGCTTGCTCGAACTGGTTGAAATCGACAGGCCTGGGCTGCCTAATCCCGGCTACTGGTTTCAGGTCGGCGCGGTCCAGCTTCATCTGACGGGAAAATCTTCATCCGAAGGGACCGGCGGGATTCCGGGAACCGGCGCGGGAGAGACCCATTTCGCTTTCATGGGCGGAGAACTCGATGATGTGAAGCGGCGGATCGAAACGGCGGGCATCACCGTGAAAGACGGGATCAACTCCGTCATCGGATTGCGCCAGCTCTTCTTCAGGGACCCGTCCGACAATCTTGTCGAGGTATTCGCTCCCCTGAACTCCTAGCGCTCGCCCGTACGCCGGCACGGACGGCTGCCGCGCGGTCGGCTACCGCCTAAAAGCCGGAAACCTCCGAAACAGAGGCGAATTCCCTTATATGAAAAGGCCCGCGAATATTGGAAATACCGGCGAAACCTCCCCCCCCGGAACAATCCGGAATATTTCGTCCCCCGCCTTGAGTGTGGTATATTCTTATTGATCCTGGAAAGACCATTCTGTGTTCATCGCGGATTCATCCTTCTCGAAGGAATGTTTATCCAAGGAAACTGAAATTTAATCAAGAATCGGGGGAGTAAAACCTTTTTTTGAGGGAGCGGAAGACAAATGGAGAATGCCGGAATGTGGAAAAAATTAGCCTTGGTTGTGCTGGCCATAGGTTTCGTCAGCGGTTGCACCAGAATCAATGACGACCTGGGCCAGGTGTTCAGCTACAAGCACCCGAAAATCGAAGCCCGGAAAAAGCTCATGCGTAGCATTAGCGGCAGTTTCAAGAGCATCAAAATCGCCACCGAGGCCGGCGGCGGAATCGGGCCCATGCGCAAAATCATGTGGGCGGCCCAGGACATCACCAAAGCCGCGCGAAAGATCAAGGGCGGCTTCAAGCACAGGACCATGGCCGGCGTCACCAGGGCGACGAGCAAGATATGGGACAACTGGGGAGGATTCACCCGAAATGCCACTAATCTGGCCACCTCGGCAGAGATTCTGGCCCTCGCCGCCGACGGCGGAGATATGACGGGCGTCAAGAACGGCATCAAGACCGTTGGCGCCAACTGCGGGAAATGCCACAAGGCCTTCCGGGCGAAGAAAAAGAAATAGATTTTTTT
>JAPYQX010000072.1:0-7510 GCA_029937135.1 Nitrospinota bacterium | reverse complement strand
TTTTTTTCGCCCGGATTCCTTTTGTTTTGGGAAAATACCCACCGCCCACCTTTTAACGGCTTCCTATTTATTCTAACCGTTCCCAAACCATTTATTTCTTGACTTCTATCCCAGCGGAGATACCATTCAACGTTGCGGATGCAAGTATCTATCTGGTTCAAAAAAATAATTGACTGGAGGACAAAAGGTTGAAGGAGAATATTCCCACCGAATCCTTCGAGGACAAATACGAAGAGGAGGCGCGGGTCAACATCGATCTGCGCAAGGCGCTCGAATTGATGGAGGAAGCAGGCGAATCCCATAAACATGGCGACATCGAACAGGCCATCGAACACTACAAAAATTCCATCGCCTACTGCCCGACGGCGGATTCGCATACCTATCTCGGCTGGATGTACAGCATGCAGAACCGCTTGGAGGAGGCGATAGAGGAGTGCCATCAGGCGATAGAGGTCGATCCCGGCTTCGGCAACCCCTATAACGACATCGGCTGCTATCTCCTCGAAATGGACGAGGTAGACGAGGCCGAGGAGTGGTTCAAGAAGGCGAAGGAGGCGACACGCTACGAACCCCGCCATTTCCCCTACATGAATCTTGCCCGTGTTTACATGATCCAGGGCCACCACGGCAAAGCCTTGCCGGAGCTTTATCATGCCCTCCAGCACGAGCCCGGCGAGGAGACGCTTCGGCGTCAGTTCGCCGACTTGCTTGGCATGCTCAACTAATCGATTTCACACAAAAAAACAGCCGGTCTGGATGTATTCCGGGCCGGACGTTTCATTTTTCGGAAACAGGCCGCAGGCGCTAGCCGGGAATGCGATCCCGCTTGTCCTCTTCCTGCCAGGCTTCCTCGACGTAGATCGTGCGCGCGGCATCGCGATTCGGACAGTTGCCGTAAGTGAAAATCAACTCAGCGTCCTCCGTCTCGCTCGGGTTGTAAAGACCGTGAATCTCGCCCGCCGCCGCGTAGATGAAATTTCCCGTCGCGACGGTGTGCTCTTCCTTCTCCTCCCCCATCCAAACGACCAGGGGGCCCTTGGCGACATAAAAAGTCGCGTCGCATACATGGTAGTGGCGCTGGTTCCTTCCCTTGGGCGGGATAATGGTGCGCCCCATGGTAATCGTCGCGGTCCCCACCGCATGGCTGTCCACGCCCCAGGCGATGATCAGGGGCGGCTCGTATTTTTTGTCCACCCCGATAGCGGTGGAGTCGATGACAGCCCAGCGTCGTTTTTCAGATGCCTTTACGTTCATTCCTTCTCCTTTAAAGATCTGCTCTTCAAAAAAAACGCAACCAACCGCCAACGAGCGGATTCGATGCGAGGATAATCGTTTTTTTTATGCAATGCCCAGGAGGCCGCGGGTCCCAGATTTGCCGGATGCGCCGCCAGAGGACTTGATAAGCTGGAGCGCCGACTGAGACGATTTTTTTCGCCTGAACAAGAGCGGCCACGTTTGCCTCGAGGAGTACCCGGTTCCTGACGAAATCAACGGTCGTCTCGGCGAAATCTGTATCGCGAATGGCGCTTTCGCTGGCCCGGATATTTTCAGCCTCGACACTCTGGCGCCGAATGTCCGCCTCGAGGTTATTCGTTTGATGCGCGCCCAGATTGCCACGGTAGGTGGACAACTCCTCAATCGCCGAATCAACGGTGTCGAGCGCCTTTTGCGCGCCAGCGGAGGTTGAGAGGTCGATATCCTCGAGGCTCCGGCCGATTGCGGCAAGGCCGGAGGAATCCACCCCATTGTCGGTGGTGTCCACGCCGCGCAGGGTCCGGGAGACCGAATCGGCCGAGGATCGCGCCGAGGTCTGGTTCGCCGCTCGAGACGCCGGGTCGGCGGCGCCCGTGTTAAGCGCTTGAAGGGTCTGGTCGCGGATGGCGCGAAGCTGGTCGAACGTCTCGCCCAGTTTGGCGTCCTCTGTCCTGAGTTGGTTCACTTTGTTTTGATTATTCTGAATGTTCCTGTCGAGGCTGTCGGTTTGCGTCCTGAGGTTTTCGCTGATAATCAGGCCGGCCGGATCGTCGGCCCCGCTGTTGATCCGCTGTCCGGACGAAAGCTTTTCGATGGAATTCGCCAGCGCTTTCTGTTTCGACTGGAGGGCGCGCGCGGCGACCAACGCGGCGATATTTTGATTGATTCGAAGACCCATTCAGGAACCTCCTCTAAATCCTTTTCGGATTCAGGCCGCCGGCATCAAACCCTTCGTAAAACCTTTTTGATTAGACGAGCCGCCATTTTCGGGTCCATCCCTTTTGATGGACCGGGCGAAACACTCGCCTATTGGGAGCGAATCTTAACATCATTGTCCGCGCGGAACCAAAAGCGAATAAATCAAATAGTAATGATCAAAATCACCATAACTCATTGAAATCAAGTCATGATCAAATCCCGTGAATAAAAAAATCCCGCAGCGTCCAATGGGGGGACCCCGCTGTACCGCCTTATCCGCGAATGGCGGCCACACGCCATCCGGGGGAGAGAGACACCCATAATCCACCGCCCCGGGCTGGAATCCGGCCCGGCTGGTCCATTTAGGGAAATTTCATGCTTCCTTGAAACCGAAAATTTTGTTTTCGCCTGAACTTTGATAAAATTTAATCTTTGGCCAATAAACCCCGCGGCGCGTGCGAGCGCTTACCGGGCTCAATCCTGCCCCTATCAACCCTTGAGTGATTTCTGTGATCCGAATTGCTGCGGCATTCTTATCTGCGGCACTGGTAGCGGGAACCGGCCCCGCCATCCGGGCACCGAACGGAGGTTCGGCTCCAGAGACGAGGCGAGGCCCCACTACTATTGATGGGTCCAGCGGTTATGTGCTCAAACACAAGCAGGAGCGGGCACGGCTCAGGGGCGAGGTCGAAGGAATGTGGGAGAACTTCGTCCCCTCGACCTCGAAAAGGTGGGTCGAGCACTCCACGTCGAGGCAAGCCCGAAGCCGGGTGGATTTCGAGACGGGCGAAGTCACGCTCGAGGCGCTGGCCGCCTCCGAAAATTCGCCCGGGAAAGCGCGGCAAATAATCTCAAGAAAAATAATCGCGCGGCTCAAAGTCATTCTTAAAGAGCGGAATGGAGAATTTTCTCCGCTTTGGAATCAAATCGATGATTTTTCGGGAGGCTTCGTCACCTCCCGAACGGCCCGGGATTTCGCCGAACGATATCTGCTGCCCCGTTTACGGACAACCCGAAAACCCGCCCGGAGCCGGGACGGAAAGCGCCGCTACCGGGGGCGAATCAAAATCCGCCTGGTTCCGGGTCATCTGGAAAGACGGCCCGCCGCTACGGGCTCGACCCCGCCCGCATCATGGCAATCATTCACACCGAGTCCCGCTTTAACCCGATGGCCGTCTCGCGAACACCGGCCTACGGGATGATGATGCTCGTCCCGAGGGCCGGGGCGTTTGACGCATAACGGCGCCTCTACGGCCGGGGAGAAATCCTGTCCCCCGGCTATCTGCACAATGCCAGCAACAACATCCGCCTGGGTATCGTCTACTTCGGCATCCTCAAACAGGAGTATCTGAAAAAGGTCCGGAGAGAGCCCCACACAAGCTACCTCGCCATTGCTTCCTATCAATGGGGAATCGGTAATGTCCAGAGTAGCATTCTGCCCGCGCTCAATCTCGATTCGATGGACGGGCCCTCGCTGCTGAAGGAGATACTGAGCCGCGTCCCCGCCGCGACGCGTCGTTATATTCAGCAAGTCAACAAATGGACGGCCCTGTACCGGCCCAATTTCATCGGAATCGAACTCGGGGATTCGCCCCTGGACATCCGCCGATGAATCCGGAAGCACCGAAGACGAGAGCGGAAAACAAAATTCTGGGCTTCGGCCAATCGGAGCCGGACAGGGGACGAAGAGCGGCTGAACGCCCTAGGGCTTGTAGTACCGAAGCGCCTCGGGCATCCACCTTTGAATCTGGCTGATTCGCGTTGCGCCCGAGGGGTGGGTCGATAGAAATTCGGGCGGTCTGCCGCCACCGCTTTTACGGGCTTGCGACGCCATCCGCTTCCAGAAATTCACGGCCCGCCTCGGGTCATAACCCGCCTTGGCCATGTAGATGAGCCCGATCCGGTCGGCCTCGGACTCGTGAAGGCGTGAGAAAGGAAGCAGTATCCCCACCGAGACCCCGGCGCCAAGCGCGGCCATCACCTGTGCCGACATGCGCGAGCCCTCCTTGGACAATCCGATTTGCACGGCGGCAAGCCCGGCATTGACAAGGAGGGTCTGACTCACCCGCTCCCCGCCGTGTCGGGCCGTGGCATGGGCCACCTCGTGGCCCAGGACCGTCGCCAAGCCGTGTTCGTTCAGCGTGATCGGAAGGATGCCCGTATAAACGAAAACCTTCCCGCCCGGAAGGACAAAAGCATTCGGGGTTTTGTCATCCTTGATGACGACGAACTTCCATTTGTAGTTTTTCCCGGAAGCGCGCGCGATTCGCTCGCCTACCCGCTGGACGTGGCCGATTATCGCCGGGTCGCGGCTGATTTTCTCGTGATTCTTTTTCATGAGCTGGCGAAACGACTGCGCCCCCATGCTCAGCTCCGCCCCCTCGGAGAGAAGGAGAAGCTGGTCGCGGCCTGTATAGGGCGCCTTCGAGCACGCGGGGAGGGCGAGAAGAAGGAGAGTGAAAAATCCAGCGAGTATCCGGTGAAGCCGCATGGGCGATCCTTTCTTTAAATCCGGCTCGGAATCCGGCTCGAAATCCGGCAGCCGGCCATCATCCGGAAAAATCATTTCCTCCGTCAAGGCAGCCGTGCGCCCTCGTAGAGTCCACTGGCGCGGTAGGCCTCATCCAGCAAGACAAGCGGATGCACCACGCGCAGGTCCATCTCACGCTCCCGGGCGCCAAAGCCAATCTGTATCTGGCAGCCCGGATTCCCGGTGCACAAAACCGGGGCGGCGGCGTCCCGAACATGGTCCATCTTCCGGTCGAGGAGTTTCATCGATAGCTCGGTCTGGGTGAGATTGTAGCTACCCGCCGAGCCGCAGCACCAATCGCTCTCGCGAAGGGTGACGATTTCGGCGTTCTCGACCGCCCGGAGGATATCGAGCGGCTCCTCGCGCACCTTGAGAGCGTGCACCAGGTGGCAGGGATGATGATAGGCGACCCGCTGGGGCGAGGGGTGGGACGCGCGGCGGACCCCGATCCGCGAGAGAAACACGGTCACGTCCATCGCCTTTTCACTGAATCGGCGGGCGAGGCCGGCCCAGGCGGGATCGTCCTCCAAAAGCTCCGCGTACTCGTGGAGCATGGCTCCGCACCCCGACACTGCAAGGACAATGGCGTCGAAGGCATCCGGATCAATCGCCTCGAGATTTCGCCGGGCGAGTTCGCGCGCCGTCTCCCGGTCGCCGGCGTGGGCCTGAAGCGCGCCGCAGCAGGTCTGCCCCGGCGGAAAGATCACCCGTACCCCGTTGGCGGCAAGGGTGCGCACGGCGGCGCGGTTCACCTCCCCGAACAGGGCGGACTGGAGACAGCCCCCGAAGAAGGCAACGCGGCGGCGCTCCTCGCCTATGGCGGGCGTCTCGGCCGGAAGGGGCAGCATCTGCGAAATCTCGGGCGCCTTGGGCATCATCGGCTCGAGGCGGACCAGTTTTCGGGGAACCAGGCCGACCGCGCGGACGATAGGCCCCAGCAGGGTTGTCTGATAAAGCCGGGTGAGCGCCGCCGCCAGGGTGAGCAGCGGGCGGCTCGGCAGCAGCCACCTGAAAAGAAAGCGGCGGAGCAGGCGCTCGCCAATCGGGCGGCGGCGCACCTTCTCGAGCCCCGCCCGCGCCGCGCCGATGAGCTTTCCGTAGGAGACCCCCGAGGGGCAGGCCGTCTCGCAGGCACGGCAGTCCAGACAGCGATCCAGATGCTTGATGACCGTATCGGTCACCTCCATCTCCCCGTCCACCACGAGGCGCATGAGATAGATCCGCCCCCGGGGGGAGTCCATTTCACTGCCGAGGAGGCTATAGGTCGGGCAACTCGTGAGGCAAAAACCGCAGTGGATGCAGCGCTGAATGATTTCGCGGTCCACCCCCCCGGGGCCGAGAAAGGGGTTCACGCTATCGAGCAATGCGGTTTCGGTGATCATTTTCGATGTTTCCTTTTTTCATATCCGTGATATTTCATATCCGCGCGACATAGCGCCCCGGACCGAAAGTTCCTTTCGGATCGTACTCGGCCTTGATGCGGCGCATGAGATCGACTGCCGAGGGATCGAGAGCGTCCTCGCCCCAAATTTCAGCTCCGGCCGGGGCCGCGCCCGCCGTCAGCTCTACGTGCACCGCCCTTCCCTGCGCCGGGTTCGCTCCGGCACGGCACCCATCACGGAAAGCATCCCACGCCGCTCCCGGCGAGGATCGCCCGGCGTCCGGCGCGAGCCAGCAACGGTAAATTCCGTTCGCCGCATGGGCCGCCGAGGCAATCCGGTAGCCGCCCGCGCGGGCAGCCGCCTGTCCGACATCCGCGAACCGGGGAAGCTGATCCAGCCGCGCCGAGGCGCGAAACTCAAGGGCGTCCGCACCGGCGAACTCCCCGCCCGGCGGATCGGCCAACGCCTTCCCGAGGCGGGTCGTATCCTCCGCGCCCATACGAAGGAAATTCCCTCCCCCGGCATCAAGGATAGTCTTCTCGGCCCGGGTGAGTTGCTCCGCGAGGCCCGCCTCGAAATCACCGTAGGCGGCCGCGAGGCACCAGGGTCCCGGAAGCTCGAACCCGGCTTCCGTTCCTCCATACGCGGCGAGTTCGGCGATGCGGCCCGCGTCGAGCGCCTCGACCCACATCGGCGAGAGTGAGATTGCCGAGAGTTTCCGCGCGGCGGCGAAAGACGCCTCCGCCGAGGGAAAACCCGCCGCAAGAACCCCGGTTCGCTCGGGCATCTTGTAGAGGCGAATCGCAAGCTCGGTTACCAGCGCCAGCGTCCCCCAGCTTCCGGCCAGAAGGCGGTTCATGTCGTAGCCGGTGACGTTTTTCACGACGAGGGCGCCGTAGGTCTGGGTCGAACCATCGGCCAGGGCTATCCGCATCCGCATTACGCGGTTCCGCGCCCGCCCATAGCACACCCGCATGGGCCCCGAGCGCTCGGCGATGATAGCGCCGCCCACCGTGGCGCGGTCTGGATGCGGAGGGTCGAGCCCCGCCGTCTGCCATTCAACTTCGGTGAGATTGTTCAGCGCGGAGATAGTCATCCCGGCGCCAACCACCGCCGTCAAATCGTCGCGCAGGAACTCCACCACCCCGGAGAGCCGTCCGGTCGTGAGCGCCACGTCGTACCGCTCCGGGGGGTAGCCCGTCCAGCGGCCCGTCCCCCCGCCCCAGGGTACGACCGCCAGCCCCACCTCAGTGGCGCGTGCGAGCAAGCGCGCGGCGTCCTCGTGAGTCCCCGGGCGGGCGACAAGAGCGGGCGCCCTTCCTCCGATTGCGAAGCCGGCGGCCCCCTCATCGGTGAGCAGACCGGCATCGCCCGTGTCGGCGAGCAGGGCGCTGGAAAAAGTATCGATGGGAAGCGTCATGGCGAT
>JAPYQX010000446.1 GCA_029937135.1 Nitrospinota bacterium | reverse complement strand
GCTCTCTTCCTCAAGGGGGTCAACCTGTTCGAGTCGATGACGGCCGAGCAACTCAGAATCCTAAGCGATATTTCAACCGAGATTCATATCCCCTCGGGAAAGGTGATATTCGACGAGGGCGACCCCTGCGACTATCTCTACGTGATCATCGACGGGGAAGTGGAAATCATCAAGGATATGGGCCACGCGGGTGAGCAATTACTTGCCACGCTGGCTCCTCCGGCCTCTTTTGGCGAAATCGCCCTCTTCGGAGACGAAGGCCGCTCGGCTGGCGCCCGGGCCGGGAATGACATCACCCTGCTGGGTATCGAGAAAGACCTTTTCCTCGCCCTGATTGAGGCTCATCCGGCGATATCAATAGCCATTATCTACGAACTGACATCCATCGTTCGGAATCAGGACACCGTGCGCGCCATCTCGACTCCCCAGGAGACGGCCCCCGAGGGGGACTCAGCCTCCCCAAGGAGACTTGCACTTTTTTAAAGCCCCCTTTCTTAGCCCCGCCGCCCGGAAGGAGACTATTTTCACCAGCCGAAGCCCGTTTTTAAGCGTGGTTCGGTTGACGGGATATGGGACGAAACCTATAATTCGACCTGCCTAATTTGCATAAAATTCCGCTCACACAACTCCAGGAGTACCTACTCGAATGGCATCACGAGAATTTCGCCCCCCCGAGGAGAAAACCTCCCCGGTTCTTTTCTTTGTGGTGGGCTTGCTCATGGTCGCGGTCTCATTCTGGACGGTCTGGGATGAGGTCTTCACCCGCAGGCCCTGGAAAAATCAACAAATCGAATTCAACCGGCTCGAAAGCCAGATTGTTCAAAAACAACTGGACAAGAATCGCCGGAAATCGAGCGTCGAGGTCACCAATATCGACGCCGAGATCACCAAGATCGATGCGGCCCTGGCGAACGACGCCGAGATTCCCGGTCTCAAGGAAATTCTCGAGCAACTCAAGCTCAAAGCCTTCGAGAAGGTCCAGGAATACGCCTTCGCCAAGGCGAATTTCGATGAGTCCTACTTCGAGCTCAATGAGGGCATCCGCCACGGAAGCGACATTTCCCAGATTGCCAAACACGTCGAGGAGCTTCGGGAACTGACCGCCCGCATCAAGCCCATCGCCGAGAAGGCCGAGGCCGACCGCGACGCGGCGAAGGCCAAAATCCAGGCGAAAAGCAAACCCCTCAACGATTTGAAAAAACGACGTAGCGAGGTCGCCGGGGACGTGATCGGCCTTGAGCGGCGCCTCGAGGGCATCGAAAATCGGCTCCTTGAAATCAAGCAGATCGTCCTCCCGGCTTACGAGCGCAACAATTTCGGTGAACCCGTCCTCCGGGCGGATCGGTGCCAGACCTGTCACCTGGGCGCCAACCGGGCCGGGTTCGAGACCATGGAAGCGCCCTTCGCCACCCACCCCGACAAAGATTTTTATCTGAAAAAACACGACATCGGCCGGATGGGATGCCAAACCTGCCACGGCGGCCAGGGCAACGCCCTCAAGACCCTCAAGCTGGCCCACGGCGAAGACCCATTTTGGGAAGACCATCTTCTGCCCAAGTCCGAGATCGATTCGAAGTGCTACGCCTGCCACGCCAATACTTTCAATCTCGAGAAAGCGCCAATTCTTTCGCGGGGGATATCTCTCGTGCGCGAGTTGGGTTGCTTCGGTTGCCACAATATCCCCGGCACGGAGGAATTGAGAAAGAGTGGGCCCGACCTCTCGCGGATACAGGAAAAGGTAAACAGCGGCTGGCTCCTCTCGTGGATCAAGCGGCCGAAAAGCTATAATTCCCGTACGAAAATGCCCTACTTCAGCCTGAGTGACCGCGAATCACTCGATATCGCCAGCTACCTCTGGGGAGCAAGCCGCCGAGTGGCAGCCGCCCAGAAGCTCGATGGCCTCGGCGACGACGCCGCCATTTTGGAGGGCAAGGCGCTTTTCGAGTCGGTGGGCTGTCAGGGCTGCCATGTCCGGGACGAGAAAGACGACAACCCTGGCCCGCCCCTCAAGGGGGTCAACGGGCGCGCCCTCGTCATCCGCAATCGCGATTTCGCCCCGGCCCTCGGAAAAATCGGTGTGAAGGTCCAGCCCGACTGGCTCGTGCGG
>JAPYQX010000071.1 GCA_029937135.1 Nitrospinota bacterium | reverse complement strand
CCGAGCGCTTCCGCACACCCAAGGACAAAAAAGCCCTCGATGCTTTCCGGAAAGGCGTGAATTGCTTTCACCGATTCACCCGCCTGACCGATCAGCCGAAGATTGAGATCGTGGAGGTTCCCTTCGAGGGAAAGAAAACGCTCCCGGGATATTTCGTTCACGCCCAGAATACCCGAAAGGCGAAACCGCCGGTCGTCGTTTTTTTTGACGGCCTCGATATCACCAAGGAACTCCAGTACATGCGCGGCGTGGAGGACCTGGTGCGCCGGGGGATGAGTTGCCTTGTGATGGACGGGCCCGGTACCGGAGAGGCGATCCGGTTCCGCAAGATTTATTTGCGCCACGATTACGAAGCCGCCGGTTCGGCCGCGCTGAACTACCTTGAAAAGCGAAAGGAAGTAAATGCGAAGAAGGCGGGGATCATGGCGGTCAGCCTGGGCGGCTACTATGCCCCGCGGATTGCCAGCCTGGAGCGGCGCTACAAGGCTTGTGTCGCATGGGGGGCGATTTGGGATTATCACGCCACCTGGAAAAAACGCATCGACCAGGCTTTTAAAACGGAATTGTCCGTGCCGGGCCATCATATAGAATGGATTCTGAATGCGAAGTCCCTCGATGAGGCTCTTGTCAAGCTCGAGGGTTTCCGCCTCGACGGGGTGGTTCAGAAGATGCGCTGCCCCTTCCTGCTTACCCACGGAGCGGATGACAAACAGATACCCTTGAAGGACGCCCGCGCGCTCTACAACGCGGTGGGCTCGAAGGACAAGACCATGAAAGTGTTTTCCGTGGCCGAGGGCGGGTCGCAGCACTGCCAGCGCGACAACATTTCCCTCGGGACGGCGTATATGTTCGATTGGCTCCAGGATAAACTGGGGGCCTGATCTCCTGCGGTTTTTATCGATTCCGTTCGGCGCGTGGGGCGCATCGACGGGTCCTGTCCAAGATATGGAGGACTTTCAATGGCACGAAAACCCAAAGCGCTCGCGAAGGCCACCTGGTTTACCTATTTTCCCGACAACTACCGCTGGTCGGCGGCGATCAGCATTTTGTGCTCGATGGCCAACTGGGGCGGCGCCTCGATGGGCGAGATCGATCAGGTGGGCCGCCGGCTGGCGAAAAAAATCGGAGACGACAACCACTGGTTCCGCGAATGGGAGCGGATGGGAGATCATCTGAGGGGTCTGGGGCTCGCGTCGGAGCGCAAGAAAAACAACCTGAGCGCCGCCGATTTCCACAAGCGTGCCTGCATGTATTACCAGTTGGGCGAGCGCTTCAGGACGCCCAAGGACAAGAAGGCGAACGCCTGCTACCGGAAGGCGCTCGATTGTTTCGCGCGCTTCGCCCGCCTCACCGACCGCGCGCGGATTGAGCGGGTCGAAATTCCCTATGAAAACGGGAAAAAGCTCCCCGCCTATTTCGTCCATGCCCGGAATACAGAAAAGGCGAAACCGCCGGTCGTCGTTTACTTCGACGGTTTTGATGTCTCGAAAGAGATTCAGTATGTGTTCGGTGCCGAGGATCTGATTCGCCGCGGCATCAGCGTCCTTCTCGTGGACGCGCCCGGAAACGGCGAGTCCATTAGATTCCGGAATCTCTACCTGCGCCACGATCACGAGGTCGCCGGCTCGGCGGCGCTGGACTACCTCGAAAAAAGAAAGGACGTGAACGCGAGGCGGGCGGGGGTGATGGGGATCAGCCTGGGCGGCTACTACGCGCCACGGAACGCCAGCATGGAAAAACGCTTCAAGGCCTGTATCGCCTGGGGCGCTCAGTGGGATTATCAGAAAATCTGGAAAGATCGCATCGCCACGGCCTATAAAACGGCGCTCTCCGTGCCGGGCCACCATCTCACCTGGATATTCAACGTCAAGACGATGGACGAGGCCCTGGTGAAGCTCGAGGGATTCAAGCTTGGCGGGGTGGTCGAGAAGATGCGGTGTCCCTTCTTGCTCATGCACGGCGAGGACGACCAACAGATTTCAACGCGCGTGGCGCGTCAGCTATATAACGCGGTTGGCTCGAAGGATAAGACCCTGAAAATATTCACGGGCAAGGAGGGCGGTGCGCAACACTGCCAGATGGACAACGTGACCCTCGCGGTGTCCTATATGTCGGATTGGCTCAAGGAGAAGCTCAAGGCCTAGAAAACTCAAAGCCCGGGAAAGGGCTTAGTCGGCGATTCGTTTCATTTTCGGATCGAGAACATCGCGGAGCCAGTCGCCCAAAAGATTAACACTCAGGACCGTGAACATCAGAACGATGCCCGGAAAGAGGGAAATCCACCAGGCGGTGTCGAGAAAAGAGCGCCCGTCGGCGAGCATTCCGCCCCAGGTAGGCGTGGGCGGCGGAACGCCCAGCCCGAGGAACGAGAGCGCGGACTCGATGATGATCATCCGCCCCAGGTAGAGGGTGGCGATGACGATGGTCGTGGATATCACGTTGGGAAACAGGTAGAAGAACAGGATTCTTATTGTGCTGCATCCCGCCGCCTTCGCGCCGATGACGAATTCGTTTTCCTTCAGCGAAAGCACCTCGCCGCGCACCACGCGCGCATAGACGATCCATGTCCGCAAAGCGATAACCAGTATAATGTTCCGAAGACTCGGCCCCAGAATAGCGACCATACTGATGGCCAGTAGAATAAACGGCACAGCCAGCGCCGTATCGATAATACGGCTGATGATTGTGTCCACCCACCCACCGAAATAGCCCGCCACGATTCCGACGGTGATTCCGATTACGCCGCTGATGAGAACGGCGGTGATCCCCACGATGAGGGAAATTTGCGAGCCCCAGATGATGCGGCTGAGAATGTCCCTGCCCTGTTGATCGGTTCCCAGATGGTAGACGCGGCCCGCCGTGTCCGTGAAGCCGGGCGGCTTGGTGTAGCGGGCAAGGTCCTGATCGACCGGATCGAGCGGGGAGAATACCCAGGGAAAGAGGGCCATGATGATCACGATGGTGATAATGATCAGGCCCAGGATCGCCGGCGGGCGCCGCTTGAGCTCGTGCATGGCCAACTGAAACTCGGAGGGGCCGCGTGGTTCCTCCTCGTCGGTGGTGCGAGGCATGGTCTGGGACTGTTCAACTGCCATTTTAATTGTTCCCGTATAGGTTGTTTAGCTATATGTGATTCGGGGATCGAGCCAGGCGTAGAGGAGATCCACGATCAGATTCACGAATACGAATACGAAGGCCAACAAGGCCACCGCCGCCTGGACGATGGGGTAGTCCTGGTTGCTGATGGCGTCCACCACCAAGAAGCCCACGCCCGGCCAGGCGAACACGGCCTCGGTCACGACGGTGCCGCCGAGGAGGATTCCCAGCTCCAGCCCCACCAGCGTCACGACGGGGATAGAGGCGTTCTTGAGGGCATGGCGGGTGATGACCAGCCATTCGGCCACGCCCTTCGAGCGGGCGGTGCGGACGTAATCCATCTCCAGGACCTCGAGCATCTGCGAGCGCACGAGGCGCGTAATGCGGGCGGTGGCGTACAGGCCCGCCGTGACGGCCGGAAGGATGATGTAGTACCAGGCCTCGAAGCCCGAGGTGGGCAGCCAGCCGAGATAGACCGAGAAAAATATGATGAGCAGGAGGCCCAGCCAGAAATTGGGCATGGACTGCCCGAACATCGAGCCCACCGAGCTTGTATGATCGATCCAAGTGTTCTTGAAGGTGGCCGAGAGCACCCCTGCCGGTATCGAAATCAAAATCGCGATGACCACCGATGTGAATGCGAGCAGGACGGTGTTCGGGAAATGCTCCAGGACAAGGCCCATCGCGGGTATTTCGTGGCGGTAGGAGAAGCCGAAATCCCCGCGTATGACGCCCAGGGTTTTCACCCGCTCGGCGTTTTCGATATCGACATCGGCGGTCTTGATATTCTGAATTTCCCCTAGCAGGAAATAATCGACGGTATCCACCCCGAAGAGGAACTTGGCGAACTGGATGGGGAGCGGCTGGTCGAAGCCCATTTCCTTGGAGAAGGCGGCCACTTCCTCCTCGGTAGATTCCAGGGGCATCAGAATCGCGGCCGGGTTCCCCGTGATCTGGAGCATCGAAAAAACGATCACCAGAATCGCGCCGAAAACGATGAAGCTCTGAAGCATTCGGCGAATGATATATGCGCGCATAAAGCCACCTGTGGGCAAAAATCGGGAAGAATTCTCCCGGACTCATTGTTCCGTATGCAGTGCAATCCTCGCGTTCTTTTTCGCCGCCGTCAAGGCAGGAAATGAATCCGGAGAAGGGCGGCCCGAGCCGAAATCCTGGACCCCCGCGGGGTGCGCCGGCGGAGTCGCCCACGGAGCCGCCTAGATGGACATCCAGGTGGCGAATCTCGTAGGATGCCGGTGTTCAATGTCAGATTTAGCGTGGTTTTCTATCGAAATCCCGCTGCCACCCGGCGCGGAGGAGAGGGTCTATGTCCGTCCAGGCGAAGCTGGATCATATCGGTCTCTATGTGAAGGATCACGAGCGTTCGATTCGCTGGTATCATGATGTCCTCGGTTACCGGCTCTCGGATTACCTCCCCGGCGGAAACACTGACGAGCCCGCCGCGCCGGAAGGAATCTCCTGGCTGCGCTACTCGAATCTCCATCATGACCTGACATTGATTCAGTATCCCGCCGAGGCCCTTTCGGCGCCCGAAGCGAGGCGGCCAAATAATCTCCAGCAGTTTGCCCTTCATGTAGCCTCCGAGGCAGTTGTCGAGGCGGCCTACGAGGCGGTGGTATCGGCAGGCGTCACAATTCATTCTCCCCTGAAAAGGGGCCCGGTGCTCGGGGTGCTTCAGTTCTATATGAAGGATCCGGATGGCAACAAGATAGAAATTTTCAACACTCCCGGCCTTCCTCCCCAGCCGCAACGGAGCGTCGAGACTGCTGGGGTGATACAAGTCGAGTTTTTGTCGCACGTGGGCATTTATGCGCGGGACATTCAGAAATCCATCGACTGGTACGAGGAGATGTTCGGTTTTCGTCTCTCAGACCGCCGGGGCGCGAATCCGCCCGAGCCTGCTCTTCAGGCCGCCGTCCCACACGGGATCGCCTGGCTGAGCAACACCGAGGAGCACCACAATCTCGTACTCGTCCAGCTTGCCCCGGATGAAGTGGATGAGCCCTTGCCCTTCGGCGGGCGCGGTTCTCTTCAGCAGATTGCCCTCGACATCGAGAGCACCGACGCCCTCCTCGCCGCGCACGAGTTCCTCGCCGGCAAGGGAGTGGAGATCGTCCAGGCGCCGCGCCCCCAGAACTGGAGCGGAGGGATGAAGTTCTATTTCAAGGATCCGGACGGAATCAAAATCGAAATATCACACGGCATGAAAACTGTGGAGCTGGACTACGGCAACCAATACGATGTCGCCCGGGAAATCGCAGCCTCCTGAAGCCTTCTTTAACCATGAATTCGAGGAAGATCATATGAAACTCGCCACCTACCGGAACACGGCCCCCGGCGCGACGGGAGATCGGCTGGGCGCCGTTTTGTCGAACGGAAACATGGCCGATCTCAGACTTACCTATGCGGCTTATCTTGCGCGCGAGGAGGGGGAGGGCCGCCCCTACGCGATGGCGAACGCGCGAATTCCCCGCGATATGACCGAATTTCTGGCGGGCGGCGCTCCCGCCCTCGACGCCGCCCGTGTGGCGGTGGACTTCGCCGAAAGCGACCTCCGCTCCGGCGCGGAACCCGTTGGGCCAAGCGGGGAGCTTTGCGCCCTCAAGCCGAAACACTTCCGCCTTCGCGCCGTGATTCCCCGGCCGGGCAAATTTCTACATACCGGCCTCAACTCGAAAAAACATGTTGAGAACACCGGAAACAAAGCGCCCGAAAACGTCGCCGGCGCGCCCCGGTTTATTTCATCCCTCATCGGACACGAGGAAGCGGTGATCCACCCGAGGCAGACCCAGCGTTTCGACTACGAGGTGGAGGTGGGCATTGTCATCGGAAAGCGCTGTAAGGACGTTAAGCCCGAGGATGCCTTCGACGCCATCGTCGGCTACACGATTTACAACGACCTCACCGCTCGCGAGGTCCAGCGCTCTCCGGCGTTGGGCGGGGTTTTTCTCGGAAAGAATTTCGACACCACCAACCCGATCGGTCCTTATATCGTCACTGCCGACGAGGTTCCGAACCCAAGCGAGCTTCTGGTGGAGTGCCGCGTGAACGGCGACGTGCGCCAGCACGAGCGGCTGACGGACATGATCTTCGATATCCCGACGCTGATTTCTTTTTTCAGCCAGATGACGCTCGAACCGGGAGACATCATCTCATCGGGGACCTTCGGCGGCGTCGCCAACGAGCAGCCCGACCCCGAGCCTTATTTCCTGAAGCCGGGCCATGTTGTCGAGTGCGAGGTCGAGCATCTGGGTATCCTGCGCAACCCCATTGTCGCGGCCGAGTAGTTTCTCCAGAACTCCGAGGGCTCTGGCCCCCGGGGGTTTTGAGAAACTCAGCTCGCCCTAGGCGTAATCGAGGGCTTTTCTCGCGGCGGCGGTGATCTTTTCCACACTCGGGAGAACAAACGCCTCCATTTTGGGCTGAACGGGTATCGGCGTGTTCAGCGCGGCTACCCGTTCGATGGGGGCCTTGAGCGAGCCGAACAACATCGCCTGAAGGGCGGCGGCGATTTCGGCGCCCACTCCTCCGTGCAGATGTCCCTGCTCGGCCACGACGCAACGCCCCGTCTTGCTCACGGAAGCCGCCAGCCCCTCGGTGTCGAGTGGTGAGATCGTCCGGGGGTCCACTACCTCGGCGCTGATGCCGTCCGAGGCAAGCGCCTCAGCCGCCTCCAGGCAGTGCGGCACCTCTGAGCCCACGCCGATGAGGGTGATGTCCGAGCCCTCGCGCTTCACCGCGGCCTTTCCGAATGGAATGGCGACATCCCCCTCCGGCACCGGCCCCACGGACGGATAGAGCGAGCGGTATTCGGTGAAGATGACCGGGTTATCGTCGCGGATGGCAGTCTTGAGGAGTCCCTTGGCGTCCGCCGCGTCGCTCGGGACGGCCACCTTGAGGCCGGGGATTTTCATGAACCAGCTTTCGAGGGCCTGGCCGTGCGTGGGGCCGTTCTGCACGCCGCCGCCCTGCGGGGTGCGGATGACGAGGGGAATCGAGACCTGCCCGCCCAGCATGTAGCGTAGCTTGGGCGCCTGGTTGGCGATGGGGTCCATGGCCACGAGGGTGAAATCCACCAGCCGCATATCCAGAACGGGCCGATAGCCTGCCATCGCGGCCCCGACGGCGGCTCCCGTGAAGCCGAGTTCGCTGATCGGGGTGTTGCGGACACGGGCCGTCCCGAACCGCTCCGCCAGTTCCGCCGTCAGCGGGGAGACCGATGGGGTCGATACGTCCTCGCCCATCACAAAGACTTTTTCGTCACGCTCCATCTCCTCGCGGAGCGCCTCGGTGATCGCTTCTGAAAATTTAATATTCGGCATCGTCGCCTCTCGGATAAAAGCGGTTGGATTATGAACTTGATTTGAAAATCGATCGGTCAGCCGAAAATATCCTCCAGCGCCATTTCCGGCTCGGGCTCGGGGCTCGCCTCGGCGAACGCCACCGCCTCGGCCAGCTCTTTCTCGACCGCCGCCTGGTGGCCTTCGATCTCCGTCTCGGTGAGCCCGAAGAGCTTCTCGGCCACCGTCAGCGGATCGCGCGCCTTCCACTTGTTCCATTCCGCCTCGTCCCGGTAGGAGCCGAATTTCTTGTCGAGGCGGGAGTGCCCGTAGTAGCGGTAAGTCTTCGCCTCGATCAGGGTGGGCCCCTCGCCCGCCCGCGCCCGTTTCACCGCCTCGGCCACCGCCTCGTGGACGGCGAGGACATCCATGCCGTCCACGGTGATGCCGGGCGAGCCGTAGCCCTGGGCGCGGGTGCTGATGTCCTCGACCGAGGTTGAGTAATCGGCGCGGGTGGAAGAGGCGAAATGGTTGTTCTCGCAGAAAAAAACGACCGGCAACTTCCATATGGCGCAAAGGTTCATCGATTCGTGAAACGCGCCCTGGTTCGAGGCCCCGTCCCCGAAAAACGGCACCGCCACCTGGCCCCGGCCGTTGAATTGAAACGCAAGGCCAATGCCTGCGGCCATCGGCATGTTCGAGCCCACGATGGAATGCGCCCCATAATGACCCTTCGAGACATCGGCGATGTGCATGGAGCCGCCCTTGGCGTGGCAGAGCCCGGTCACTTTCCCGAAAAGCTCGGCCATCATTTCGGGCAGCCGAGTTCCCTTGGCAATCGAGTGGCCGTGTCCTCTATGAGTCGTCAGTATCGCATCCTCGTTATTCAGCGCCGAGCACACCCCGACCGAGCAGGCCTCCTGGCCCGCGCTCACATGAATACCGCCCCGGATGATCCCGCCCTTCTCGAATAGCTCCTGCGCCATTTCCTCGAAGCGGCGTATCCGCACCATCGTGCGGTACATCTCACCCAGTTTTTCCTTCCTGAATGTTCCTTTTGATTCAGGCACGAATCTCTCCTCTCGACAAACCGAAAATTTCGATCATTGGCACAGACTATTCCCCCGTCCCGAAGCGGTCCATCCACCAGTCGGCGATCCAGTTGCCGATCATGGGGCCGTTGTCGAAGCAGCAGTGCTGGCTGCCGCCGTCTTCGAGGGTGAATATCTTGAGTTCCTTGTCGGGCGAGCCGCAGGCGTTGTAAAGGCGGTGCGCCATATCGACGGGGACGATGTTGTCGTCCTGGCCGTGGGTGATGCAGATGGGCATCCGGATTTTTTCGGCGACGCCCGCGAGAGTGTACAGCTTGCATTTTTCCATGGCGCTGTCCATGTCGGGTTTTCCGAGCACCCAGGGAAGCTGCCACATGGAAGAGGAGGCGATGGTTCCGCCTGCCTCTAGAACTTTGCGCCGGTGGACCCATACCTCGTGGTAGTCGAAGTGCGCGCCCCAGGCGAGGCAGGCGGCGTAGCGGTGCTCGAAGGCGGCGATTCGCGGGGCGTAGTAGCCGCCCATGCTGAGGGCCATGATTCCGATGCGGGAGGAATCGACCCCCTCGCGGGTGTCGAGGTAATCAAAGGCCGCCGAACCGGGGACCTCGTAGTCGTGGCGGCTGGGGATTTTCTGGAGGCGCAGGGCCTCGCCCTGGCCGGGGCCGTCGATGCAGAGGACGCCGATGTTCCGCTCTCTTAGCCCGAGGCCGCCGCCGAGGGAAGTGAATTCCTTGCATGTGTCGAGGCCGTCAAAAAAGGCGACGGCGGGATCGTTGCCCGTCGGGTTTTTGGGCGGGAGGTACCAGGCGGGGAGGGTGGTGTCTTCGTAGGGGACTTCCACGCGCTCGAGATCGGGAACGCGGAACTTCATCCCCTTCTCGAAGGGCGGAAGCTGGTTGCGGTAGGACGCCTCCTTCCGGGGGTCGGTGGGGAGGATGAACCGCTCGCAGGTGTAGTGGTAAATCGCGCTTCGGATGTAGGCGGCGGAGGCGGTGATCATGTGGCCCTTTTTCTCTTCCGCCTCGGCGAGAGCCTGGGTCTTCTCCGCCATCGCATGCCATTCCTGATACCAAGCCTCGCCGTCGCCCTCCTTGCCGAGGAGGCGCTTTCCGACTTGATCGGTTTCGAAGAGATTCGATCCGCCCGAGTGGCTCTGATTGAGCACGCCGCACATGACCTGCGACCAGAGATAATGCTCGGGAAAATATTGAAACCATGAACCTGCGATTTCCTCGGTGCTCATCGGGTATCTCCTTTAAAATTAGGCTCTTACCGCTGCGGGGGTCACCGGTATTTCTCCGGAGTAATTCGGGCTGCCAATTACTCCGAACCAGATTGTTTTTGATCTTTTCATTTAAGAGTGATACCGTAATACCCAATCTTTACAACTTATGCCACCTGCAACGGGGAGGTGGCCGATGGACCCGGTCTTGGGAACCAAGGCAGAACAACAGGACATATGGGGAGGGAGAAGTATGCGCAGATTGGTCGTTATTTTATTTGTTTTGGCGCTGGGCGTTTTCAGCGTTTCCTGGACGGTCGAGGCGGCTCCGAAGGATTCGGTCACGATCGCCCTGTCGGGCGAGCCGCCCACGATGGACCCGCACCGCACGTCGAACTTCATTGGCGCCATGGTGTGGCGCTGGCCCTACGATACCCTTCTTTCGAGGGAAACGGGCACCGGGAAACTCATCCCCTGGCTGGCGGAGAAATACGAACTCCTCGAAGGGACCAAGAAGATCAAGTTCTGGCTCCGCAAGGACGCGGTTTTCGCCGACGGCTCGCCCGTCACCTCGCAGGCGATGGTCTGGTCGATCAGCCGCGTGCTCAAGGCCGCGCGTCAGAAGAAGTATTTTACCTCCTTCGACCGGATTGAGATCATCGACGATAAGACCTTCATCTGGCACAACAAGACGCACGATAACGGCGTCCTGTCCAGGGTCAGCCGCTGGGCGGGCCTGATGAGCCTCAATGCCAAGGGCAAGAAGAAGGCCCACCTTTCGCGGAATACCTACGGCTCGGGCCCCTATGTCCTCAAGTCCTGGACCAAGGGCAACAAGATGGTGTTCGTGGCGAATAAGAAGTGGTGGGGCAGGAAGCAGTTTCCCGATATGCCGAATACGGTTGTCCTCAGGCGAATCAAGGAAGCGGCGACGCGCGTGAAGGCGCTTGAAGCCGGCGAGGTCGATGTTGCCTGGGGCGTTCTTCCGCAGTATGTAGCGGCCCTTGAGAAGAACCCGAAAACGAACGTGAAAGCGGTTCCGGCCGTCCGGATCATGTTCCTGAGCTTTTTCACAAAGCATGGCGGCCCGTTCGCGAACCGGAAGGTGCGGCTCGCGGTCAACCTCGCCATCGACGATGCCCTGATCCGCAAGACGATCCTGGGCGGGCGCGCCGATGCCATCGGCGGCCAACTCCATCCCTGGAACTTCTCGGGTTATAACCCGAAGCGCAAGTGGTGGGGCTACGATATGGCGGAGGCGAAGAGCCTGATGAATGAAGCAGGTTTCGCCAACGGCTTCAAGGCCGAACTCATTGCGACGAACGGCCGCTACCCGGGCGACAAGCCGACGTGTGAGGCAATCGCCGGAATGCTCAAGAAGATAAAGATCGACACTACCTGTAACTCCCAGCGGTTCCCGCTCTTCAAGAAGTATCACCGCGCCTATCAGGCCGGAAAACGCAAGGGCGCCGCGATGTACTACATGGGATTCGGCAACGGCGGCGGCG
>JAPYQX010000445.1 GCA_029937135.1 Nitrospinota bacterium | reverse complement strand
GAACAGCGTGCGGGTACAACACAGCCTATCGGCTCCCTATTTATATAACCTGATGTCGCTGAGAGAGCGGGAGGTTTGCCTGACGATGAGCCGGGCCTCGGGCGGGGTTTTTCCGCGGCGGATTTTTCCGCTGAAGCGAATCCCCTCCCTCCTCAACAGGGCTGCAAACGTCCCGGCGGCGAACCGCGTGGGGTCGGAAACCGATATCGTGTAGTTCCGTGATTTCTTTCGGGCGGGGGTCCGGCCGCTGACATGAATCCAGTCCTTCCCGTCTCCCGACCGGCGGCTCACCACAACCCGGGGGCGCGACCGGCGCGAAGAGGTTTTCAGGGAATTCTTGAGGCCGAGGGCGTCCGAGGGCGGTATTAGTTGCACCCGGGCGAGGGCGCCCGGCTTCGGCCCCGGATCGACCTGGACGTTGACGATGCTGAAATTGACGGAAAGCGCAGAATAGGGCGCCAGGTAAGCCTTGGCCGACCCCCCGACATTCCAGGCTTTTCCGTACTTCTGCTCATCGAAAAAAGTATCGTCGGCGACCAGGTTGCCCTTAATTCGGCGAACCCCCTCGAGGTAGAGCGAATAGGCGAGTTCGCGGACCCGCTCCTGAACGAGGGTCGGATCACCGTATCCCTTGATGAAGAGATTTCCCGACAGCACGCCGTTTTTCAGGGGCCCGTTGACGTATACATCGGTCGGATAGGTGTAGTCGGGACCCAGATAGGCCAGGGCCGCTGCCGTGATGAGCAGCTTCATGTTCGAGGCGGGGATTCGCTTCTCACCCGCCCGGTGATCAAAGAGGGTCTCGTGCGCTGATATCGAGCGGATGTAGACACCGAGCTTACCGGTGATTTTGCACTCCTGGCGAATGGCCCGGTTGACTGTGTTTCTGAAAATTTTCAATGAGGTGACCGGAGGCTTTACGTTCCGTTTTGAACGAGCAGGCTCAGCCTCGGATGAAATAAACGACAGGGCGAGCACGCCGGCGGCGCATAGCACCCAGCCCCTGCAATAGCGGAGTATTTTCATGCGATACCGAGAAAATTACGGGCGATGAGAGGTGGCCCCCCACGCGAGGGCGGCTCGCCACGCGAAGGGAACCCGGGCCTCGGCCGCCTCCACTAGAGCCATGTCAGGGCCTGGAGCAGTCCTGTAATCGGCGGCCGGTCGGAATAATCCTTTCCGATATACCGATACCGGATGAGACCCCGCTTATCGATAATAAAGGTAGCGGGGCGTGCTATCCCCTCCGTGGGGTGGAGCACGCCGAAGAGGTTGATGATTCGGCGCTCAACGTCTGAAATCAGCTTGAATCGAACGCCCAACTCTCTCGACGTCCGGAGGACCGCCCCCTCTTTGTCCGTGCTGATGGCCACTATCTCGGTGTTGAGTTTCGTGAATTTTTCCGAAAACTCCTGCAGCTGGACCAGCTGCCTCTGGCAGTAGCTTCAGAATAGCCCCCGGTAGAAAACAATGAGAATATTCTTCTCGCCCAGCAGATTTTCGGAATTGAAACCCTGAATCTCGAACTGAGGGGCCTTCTCGCCCACTCGGACGGCCTGGGCAAGGACGCGCGAGGGAGCAAGGAAACTGGCCAGGAATACCAGCAGGATTAAAATGGCGGCCAAGGCGGCCCGGTAATTCACTCCGGCGAAATCGCCCCTGCTTTTCATGGGTGAAGTGTCTCCTGAATCAACTTTCAGCGGCTTGACGCATCAGATGGTAGTCCCTGGTCTATTGGGTGTAAACCAATGGGAGCGCCTCTTTATTTGACGGAATCCGCAGTGTGTGACAAGTTCCCCGAATCACCTCCGCCCGTCCACGCCCGTCCCCGCCCGTCGCCGGTTCTGGCTTGAAATTGATCGAGACGAATTTCTCCAAATCTATTGCCCTCCGGGCGGCGTTCCTCACAGCGGGCATCCTTGCCTTTTTCCTGTCGGGATGCGGAAGCGACCCGGTTCCACCGGGCCGGAACATCATCGTCGGCCTCGATAGCAACCCCACCCAGTTCGACCCCCGACTCTCGCAGGACGCCGTATCGGTGCAGGTCCAGCGGTTTCTTTTCAACCGACTCCTTGCCCGCGACGAGAACAACCGCCAGCGCCTCGAGCTGGCCGAGTCCTGGGAGC
>JAPYQX010000070.1 GCA_029937135.1 Nitrospinota bacterium | reverse complement strand
GTCGGGGCTTATCTCGTTTTCAGCTATGTCGCGGGCCATGCGGTGATCTCCCGCTATTTGCTCGTCCTTCCGGTCCGGGGGGTTGGTGAACTCGCCATCGTGTGTGGGGCGCTGTTCGGCGCGGGATTGGGGTTTTTGTGGTTCAACGCCTACCCTGCGCAGATTTTCATGGGCGACGTGGGCGCCCTGCCCCTGGGTGCGGCGCTGGCCACCATTGCTCTTTCCATCAAACAGGAAATTCTGCTCTTTCTTGTGGGTGGATTGTTCGTTCTCGAAGCGCTTTCGGTCATTGTTCAAGTGACCTCCTTCAAGACTACGGGCCAACGAGTCTTCCGCATGGCCCCGCTTCATCACCACTTCGAGGAGAAGGGGTGGTCCGAGCCGAAGGTGACCGTGCGTTTCTGGATAGTCGCAGTCGTTTTAGCGTTGCTGAGCTTGAGCACGCTGAAACTAAGATGAGTAGCGCCGTGCTTGCTCAGGGGTCTCGAGTGTGGGCCGGGGAAATTCCCTCCCGCCGCGCCGTTGTCATGGGAATGGCCCGGACGGGCCGGGCGGCGGCGGCGGCCTTGGCCAGGAGAGGAGCGAAAGTGGTGGCGACGGATTTGAAAGAGCCAGCGGGTCTTGCCGAGGAGCTTCCCCCGGGGGTCGCTCTCGAACTGGGCGGCCACAACGAGGAGACATTTCGCGGGTGTGACCTTCTCGTTGTGAGTCCGGGTATTCCGGCGACGAATCCATTTATCGCCGCTGCGCTCGATGGGGGAGCCGAGGTGATCTCGGAGATTGAACTTGCCTCCCGGTTGACCTCGATTCCCATCGCCGCTGTCACGGGTACGAATGGGAAGACGACGACGACCGCCATGCTGAGTGGCATTCTCGAAGAAGCGGGTTTCAACGCTCCCGTTGGCGGAAACATCGGAAGGCCGATGACGGAAATGGTCGAAGAGGAAGGAAGCCAAGCCGATGTGTTTGTGTGCGAGGTGAGCAGTTTCCAGCTCGAATGGTCGCCGACGCTGCGGCCCCGGGTGGCGGTCATGACGAACGTCACTCCCGACCATCTTGATCGCCATCCAGATCTGGACGGGTACGCGGCGCTGAAGGCTCGCCTATTTTCAAACCAGGGTCCCGAGGACGCCAAGGTGGTGAACGGCGACGATCCCCTCATTGCCCGTTATCTTGGTGGCGGAGCCCAGCAAGCGTTTTCCTTCAGCCGGAAAGCGGCCCCCCGGCAGGGCGCCTGGGCCGAAAAGGGGAAAATCTACATCCTCGGGGGCGGAGAGCGCGAGCGAGTGTGCGCGGTCGATGACCTTTCGGTCCCGGGAGTTCACAACCTGGAAAATTTCCTCGCGGCCTGCGCTGCCGCCCGGTTTTTGGGAGTCGGCGCCGCGGACATGGCCCGTCTGGCCCGGAAGTTCGAGGGGTTGCCGCACCGGATGGAGTTTGTCGCGCGGTCCGGCGGCGTGACGTGGGTAAACGACTCGAAGGGAACGAACGTGGGTGCGACGGCGATGAGCCTGATGAGTATCGAGGGCGGCGTTTTGCTCATCGCGGGGGGGACGGACAAGGGAGGTGATCTCTCCTCCCTTCTGGGACCCATGCGGGAGCGAGTGCGAAAATTGTTCCTGATAGGGGAGGCAACTGATCGGTTCGCCGCTTTTTTTGAAAGTGTGACTCCGGTGGATCTCTGCGGCACGCTGGACGAAGCGGTGCGGCGGGCCGCCGGGGAAGTCCGGACGGGCGAAACCGTTTTGCTCTCTCCGGCGTGCTCGAGTTTCGATCAGTTCAGGGATTTCGAGCATCGCGGCGATGTATTCCGCGAGTTGGCCAGGGCCGTTTCGGGAGGGGTGGATTCATGAACCGGAGCGGAATTGATCTTGTCATTTTTTCCTGTGCCGTGGGCCTCATGGCTTTCGGGATCGTCATGATCTACAGCACAACCAATATCCTCGGCCTGGACCGTCACGGAGATCAATACCATTTCGTGAAGCGCCACGTCTTGTGGGCGGGAATCGGGGTGGGTCTGATGCTTCTTTTCGCGAGGATGGACGTTCGGAAACTCAGATGGCTGGCGTTCCCCGTCCTTGTGCTCACGCTTGCGGGGCTGCTGGTGGTATTTGTTCCCGGTCTCGGAAAAGAAGCGGGGGGGGCCCGGCGGTGGATAGCGATGGGACCGGTAACTTTTCAGCCGACTGAATTCGCGAAATTCGGACTTGTTTTTTTCCTGGCGCATTTTCTTGCCGTCAAGGGGGAGCGCCTTGGAGATTTGAAATTCGGTTTTCTTCCGCCGGTGCTATTCACGGGTCTGGTGCTCGTATTGGTCCTCGCTCAGCCCGACCTGGGGACGGCGATTTTGATCGCCTCGGTCGTCGGACTAATGCTTTTCATGGCGGGGGCAAGGTGGTGGCACCTTGGAGGCTGTGCCGTATTGGTGTCGCCGGTTCTCTACTTGATGATTTTCACCGTCCCCTGGCGAAAACAACGGATTCTGGCATTCCTGGATCCCTTTTCATCCGCTCAAAACACCGGCTATCAACTCGTTCAATCTCTCCTGGCCATGGCCCGGGGGGGAATCTCGGGAACGGGTCTTGGCGAGGGAAAGCAAAAACTATTTTATCTGCCCGAGCCTCACACGGATTTCATCTACGCGGTCGTGGGCGAGGAACTCGGACTCATCGGTGGATTGGCCGTGGCCGCCGTGTTCGCGGTCATTCTCTACCGGGGACTCGGTGTGGCGGCGCGGTGTCAGGACTCATTCTCGGGGCTCCTCGCCGCCGGGGTGACGCTGATTATCGTCATTCAGGGTCTGCTCAACATGTCCGTCGCGGCGGGGTTGGTTCCCACGACGGGGGTTCCTCTTCCTTTGGTCAGTCTGGGCGGAAGCTCGCTCGTTATGACGTTTGCTTCTCTTGGCCTCTTGCTGTCCGTGGCGGCCAGGGAAACGGTGTCCGGGCCGAAGCAGGAGCCCCGAGGGGACGCTGTGAAAGGGCCGGAGCTCTTATTCGACTGGTCCCCCGGTAAAGGGAGATGAACGAGATGCGATTGCTGATCGCGGGCGGCGGAACGGGCGGCCATCTTTATCCGGGAATCGCCGTTGCGCGCGCCTGGCTGGCGCAAAGTCCCGATTACCGTGTTCTGTTCGTGGGTACGAGCAGGGGGATTGAAGCCCGAGTCCTGCCCGTGGAGAAGCTGCCGCTTGAAACGATCTCTGCGGCGGGACTCGTGGGGCGTTCTTTTTTTCAGAAAGTGAAGGCCGTTTTCATGTTGACCCGCGGGGTTATTCAGTCGATGGGCATCATCGGCCGCTTCAGGCCGAACATCGTTCTTGGCGTGGGCGGCTACGCCAGCGCGCCCACAGTTCTCGCCTCCTGGCTGAGGAGGCGGCCTATCGTTCTCCTCGAGCAAAATGTCATGCCGGGAGCCGCCAATCGCTTCCTCTCGCGGTTCGCCGAAAAGGTCGCCACCTGCCTCCCGGGCGCGGCGAAATATTTCGAGCAAGAAAAAGTCGTCGAAACGGGGATGCCCCTTCGGGAGGAAATCACAATGGCGGCCTCCCGGCCGGACTCGTTCTGGGAGGGGCCGCTCCGGGTTCTCGTATTCGGCGGCTCCCAGGGAGCTGAGGCGATAAACACCGCCGTGGCCGAGGCGCTGGCCCATCTTGGGGAGTTGGCGGGCGGCATCGAATTTGTCCATCAAACGGGAGAGAACGATTTTGATCGGGTTCGCAAGGCGTATGAAGGAGCGGGCGTTAAAGGAGAGGTCGTCCCATTCCTTTATGACATGGCGAAGCGCTACCGATGGGCGCATCTGGTGGTGGCCCGTTCGGGGGCCATGACGGTGGGAGAGGTGATGGCGATGGGATTGCCATCCTTCCTGGTTCCCCTTCCCATCGCCACACATGGACATCAAGAGGCGAACGCGCGTCAGCTCGCTGACAAGGGCGCGGCCCGGATGGTTCTTCAGCGGGATTTAACCGGAAGGTCGCTGGCGGAGTTTCTTCGAGAGATGAACGCTGATCGGGGCCGATTGATTGAAATGTCGAAAAAGGCCCGGATGCCGGCTCACCGGAACGCGGCGAATGACGTCGCCGTCCTGTGCCGTGAAACGGCCCGGGCGGCTTAGAGAGAGGCGAGAAATGATCAAACTGGGCGCTCAGTCGCATCTGATGCTCCGGCATTCAAGACGAATTCATTTTGTCGGTATCGGTGGGACCGGGATGTGCGGGATCGCCGAAGTGCTCATAAATCTTGGTTACGAGGTGAGCGGTTCGGACCTGGTGCAAAGCGAGGTAATTTTCAGACTTCAGGGTCTTGGCGCGCGGGTGATGGTGGGTCATTATTCGAGGAATGTCGAGGGAGTCGATGTCGTTGTCTATAGCTCGGCCGTGACGGGTGATAACCCGGAGGTGGCCGAGGCGCTCAAAAGAAAAATCCCCGTAATTCGCAGGGCGGAAATGCTGGCCGAGCTGATGCGGATGAAATACAGCGTAGCAGTCGCCGGTACGCACGGAAAGACGACGACGACCTCGCTGGTGGCGTGTGTCCTCGCGGCGGCGAATCTCGACCCGACAGTGGTGGTCGGGGGTCGAATCAACGCTTTCGGGGCCAACGCGAGGCTCGGTACGGGGGAATATCTTGTCGCCGAGGCGGACGAGAGCGACGGGACGTTTCTGAACCTGATTCCCTCGATAGCGGTTGTGACGAATATTGACCCGGAGCACCTGGATTTCTATGGCGACTTTGAATCGCTCAAAGCCGCGTTCCTCGAATTTATCAACAAGGTTCCATTTTATGGATTTTCAGTTCTCTGTCTGGATCATCCGACTATCCAGGAAATAATCCCCCGGGTGGGAAAGAGGTTTTATACCTACGGGTTTGGAAGTCAGGCCGATTATGTTGGAGAAAATTACCGCCATGAAAATGGAGAGTCGATTTTTACCGTACGGCGCCACGGACGGGAAATGGGCGAAATTCAACTCGCTATTCCCGGCCGGCACAACGCGGAAAATGCGCTGGCCGCTATCGCGGTGGCGAGTGAACTCGACGTTTCGTTCGATGCGATTCAACAGGGTCTCCGCGAGTTCGCGGGCATTGGCCGCCGTTTCGAGCATGTGGGAGAAGCCGGCGGGGTGATCTTCATGGATGATTACGGGCACCACCCCGAGGAAGTGAGGGTGACTCTGCGCGCGATTCGGGAGGCGTGGCCCAGCAGGCGAGTCATCGTTGTTTTTCAACCTCACCGTTATTCACGCACCGAGCAGCTCGGGAAGCTTTTTCATACGGCGTTCTACGACTCGGACGTACTTTTCCTTGCGCCAATTTACGCCGCGGGCGAGGAGCCAATAGAGGGCGTCAATTCAAAGAGTATCGCCGAGGGGGTTCGCGCACACGGTCACAATTTTTGCGAGGAAGTGAGCGACCTTGTAAGTGGTGTCCGGCGCCTCCGCGCGGAAATTCAGCCGGGAGACTTGGTCCTCACATTGGGGGCTGGAGATATTTGGAAAGTAGGGCACGAATTATTTGATTCGCTTGAAGGACGCGTAAGCCGGTCGGAGGAGGCCGGGTGAGCGCAATCCTCATGGAGGAAGCGGTGAAGTCCGATCTGAAGAAGAGACTGGGCGGATTGAGGTGTGAGTTGTGGTTCGGTGAGCCGATGTCGGCATACACCACTTTTCAGGTGGGGGGGCCGGCCGATGTTCTCGCGCTGCCCAGGGACGAAAGCGAGCTCGAGGAACTGGTCGAAAGGTGTACCTCGGAAGAGCTTGAATCGACAGTGATCGGAGGAGGGGCGAACACCCTGGTTCTCGACGGCGGGGTGCGTGGAGTCGTGATTTCTCTCTCAAAGGGGTTTCGCCAAATAACACTGGAAGAGGCTCCCGGGGAGACCGCCCGAATCGAGTCCGGAGCGGGAGTAAAGATTCCCGCGCTCGTCCGATTCGCCACCGCCGGTGGTTGGGAGGGTATGGAGTGCCTGTCGGGGGTTCCCGGCACCGTGGGCGGCGCCTTGGCAATGAACGCGGGGACCGGAAAAAGGTTCATCGAAGATTCAGTCGAAAGCATCCGCTGGATACGGCTTTCACAAGGCGGGGTGGAGAGACTTTTGGCAGGGGAAATTCAGTTTGGTTATCGAACCGCGCTTTTTCCCGAGCCTGGAATCGTTACGAGTATTTGTTTCCGTGTAATCAGGAAGGATTCGGAGAAATTACGCACATTTTTACAAGCCGATGCCAAGGCGCGCCGGGAGCGCCAGCCCTGGGGAATGCCATGCGCCGGTTCTATTTTTCGAAATCCTCCGGGCGATTTCGCGGGGCGGCTTATCGAATCCGCTGGGCTCAAAGGGCGCCGAATCGGAGGTGCCGAGGTGAGCGAGGTTCATGGAAATTTCATCGTGAATCGTGGGGGAGCAAAGGCCGCGGATGTGCTTCGTTTGATTGATGAGATTCGGGCGGAAGTTAAAAGGAAACACCACACGGAACTCGAGTTGGAGCTCAGGGTAATTGGAGAGGAGGCTGAATGATTCCCTCCGTTTTCGCGCCGGTCTCATCCAATAAGGAAATTGGGAATAGAGGTAAGGCAGGTATGAGTGGATTGACGGGTGGAGCTGAAAAGCATGCTCACGGCCGGAAAAAGCATTATTCCAGGAAAAAACACGGGTCCGCCACGATGCACAATTGGCTTTGGCCTGCTATCGGAATTTTGGTTTTCGCGGAGGTTTTTCTTCTGGGTGGACATGCCGTCCGTTGGATGATCACGAGCCCCCGATTTGTGCTCGGCGAGGTGAAGGTCGTGGGGCATCAAATATTGTCTCCCGAGACCCTCGTCCAATTCGCGGGATTGAAGCCCGGGGAAAATATCTTCGAGGTCGATTTGGAAAAGATTCGCCGCCGGATCGATTCAAATCCATGGGTACGAAGATCGAGTGTACGGAAGTCTCCTCCCAATACGCTTCGAATCGAAATTGAGGAACGCAAACCGATTGCTCTCATTAATAAAGAAAATGGTGTTGCGGTGGACCCGGAAGGTGTGATTCTCGGTTTGCTCCCCTCCAAATACGTTGGATGTTTGCCCGTCTTGGGAGGATTTTCCGAAAAAGGAGCCCGGCCGGGAGACCGTATCGTAAATTCGAATTTCGGTATCGCGATGATTGCGGCCTCACTTTATTCAGGCGCTTCTCTTGAACGGGGGAAGTGCTTGAAAGTCAGCCCGGCTAAAAACGGTTACCTCAAAATTCGGATTATGGAGGGAAAAGCTGAATTGCTTGTGGGCAGAGAAAAGCTGGAGGCCCAAGCCGCTCGTTTTCATGCAGTGGCTATGCGAATTTTCAAAGGAAAAATTCTCTCTGGTTCGCCCATGCTTTTGGATCTTACTTTTCCTGGCCGGATTATCGTTAGGCAGGCAAATAAAAATGGAGGGTTGGAAGGATGATGAATAGATCTGATGTGCTGGTGGGCCTCGACATTGGCACGTCGAAGATCTGCGTCATTGTGGCGGAGGTGGCGGAGGGCGGATCTCTCGAGATTGTCGGATTGGGGAAGCATCCTTCGAAAGGCCTTAACCGAGGGGCCGTGGTCAACATTGATCAGACAGTGGAATCAATTCGTTCGGCTGTCGAGGAGGCCGAATTCATAAGTGGCGTTCCTATTCGTACCGCTTATGTTGGAGTGGCGGGAGGACATATCCGCAGCTTCAACAGCAATGGAATCGTTGCCATCAGGAACAAGGTGGTGACGGGTTCCGACGTTGATCGTGTTGTCGAACAAGGGCGGGCCGTAACCTTGGCCGCGGATCATGAAATCCTTCATGTTCTTCCGCAGGAATATATTGTTGACGATCAGGAGGGGATCACCGAGCCCATCGGAATGGCGGGTGTGCGTCTCGAATGCAAGGTTCATGTCGTCACCGGAGCTATTCCCGCGATTAAAAATATCACCCGGAGCGTTGAACGGGCCGGTCTCACGGTGGAAAAACTCGTCTTGCAGCCGTTGGCGTCATCGGTAGCGGCGCTAACCGAGGATGAGCGCGATTTAGGTGTCGCTGTAGTGGATATCGGAAGCGGGACATCCGATATCGCTGTGATAAACAGCGGCGCGATAAAATATTCAGCGGTCGTCCCTATCGGTGGAAATCATGTGACGCGGGATATCGCGATTGGTCTTCGAACTCCGGATCACCAGGCGGAGCGTATCAAACAAGAATTCGGTTGCGCCCTTTCATCGATTTTGGACCACGAAGAAGAGATCGAGGTTCCCAGCGTGGGGGGGAGGCCGCCCCGGGTGCTGAGCCGCCAAATGCTCGCCGAGATTATCGAACCGCGCATGGAAGAAATTCTCATGTTGATTCGGCGGGAAATTCAAAAAAGCGGCCACGAGGACCTTCTCCCCGCGGGGGTCGTCCTCACGGGCGGGGCGAGCATTATGCAGGGAACGGAGGAATTGGCGGAAACAATTCTCCAGCTGCCGGTCAGGCTCGGTTCCCCGGGAGGTATCGGAGGACTTGTCGATATGGTCAATGGTCCCATGTATTCAACGGGTGTTGGTTTGGTGATGTATGGGATGCAAATGCCTGGAAGAAGCAAAAATGGCTGGTTCGCTCCGAACGGAACGAATGAACCTTTTCGTGGCGCGAAGAATAAATTCAGAACAATCTTTTCGAGCATATTCAAGTAATTCGGAATTTGGATTGAAGAATTGGGCGATGAAACGAATAGGAGGAAATAATGAGCGATCTGATGTTTGAACTAGAGAAGGCCAAGGAATGCCGGGCAAAGCTATGTGTAATCGGCGTAGGGGGAGGGGGAGGAAATGCCGTTAACACAATGATTGCGTCCGGGATGGATGATGTGGATTTTGTCGTGGCGAATACGGACGCGCAGGCAATGGAAAAATCGCTCGCTACGGAAAAAATTCAACTCGGTCCCGAATTGACCGGCGGTCTCGGTGCGGGCGGAAATCCGGAGATCGGAAGAAAGGCGGCGCTCGAGGATAGCGAAAAACTTTCCCAGTTTATCGAAGGGCTCGACATGCTATTTGTTACGGCTGGCATGGGCGGGGGAACCGGAACGGGGGCCGCTCCGGTTCTGGCCCGCATCGCGAAGGAGGCTGGAATTCTCACCGTCGGGGTTGTGACAAGGCCCTTTGAGTTCGAGGGGCCAAGGCGCATGGCGCAAGCCGACGAAGGAATAGCGGAACTAAAGGAATCCGTGAATACGTTAATCACGATTCCGAACCAACGTCTCCTCGGAATGGTGGAACGGACGACTCCGATTAAAGAGGCCTTCAATAAGGCGAACGATATCCTCTTGCAGGCTTGCCGCGGAATCGCGGATTTGATCACGACCCCCGGGTTGATCAATCTGGACTTTGCCGATGTACGAACCATCATGCGGGACATGGGTGGTATGGCCTTGATGGGCAGCGGGACGGGTTTGGGAGAAAATCGTGCCGTCATCGCGGCCCAGAACGCGATGTGCAGTCCACTTCTCGAGGAGGGCTCCATTCAGGGAGCGCGCGGGGTTTTAATAAATATTTCAGGCGGAGATGATTTGTCTCTATTTGAAGTTAATGAGGCATGCTCGCTGATTCATGAGATGGCCCATGAAGATGCCAACATTATTTTCGGTTCGGTAATTGATCCCACAATGGTCGATGAAATCCGGGTAACGGTGATTGCGACCGGATTTGGGGGCGAAAAAACGATCCGTGAAGTTCCACCCATGGAACATGAATCCACCGGAAGCGATGGCCGAAAACTTTCGGTGCCTGCCTATGTACGGGCAAGAGGGAATAAAAAAGACACGGCTCTAAGTTACCAATTGGATGATGATGAGTTGGACGTACCCACTTTCTTGAGGAAACAGGCCAACTAACCTTCCCCTTCGCCGCATATGGGAGGTCCTCTTCTTAAAAACGGCGAAATTTCCTCTCCACGAGCGCCAGGGGGGCTTGCCCCCCTGGCTCCCCCCCCAGTGAAGGGAATCGTAAATATATTTATCTGATGGACAAACTGTATTTTCATATCGATTCCGATATGATGAGGAAATACGGCCATGCGAGGCTCTTAGCCGCTATTTATAATGAGATGCGCATGGAAATGCGGATGGAAATGCCGCATGGAGATGCCGGATGCAAAATCTTGAGATTCACGAAGAAAAAGGGGTGGAATTTCTTTTTTCGCCCTTATTTAGTGAAATTTCTTTTTTGCGGCATGCATTCAGTACTCGCCGGGGAGGGGTGAGTAAAGAGTCTTTCCGCTCTCTCAATCTGGGTGCTTCGGAGGGAGAGGACCCGGCCCATGTCAAAGAGAATCGACGCCGGTTTTTCGAGGTGGCGGGGTTAAAACCAACAAAGATAGTGGAGGTGAGGCAGGTTCACGGGGCGAAAGTGATTAATGCCCTCGATATTCCGGAGGGTGGGGATATCGAGGCGGACGGTATCGTGACCAATACCCCGGGTATTTTTGTGGCTGTTCAAACGGCGGATTGTCTTCCCGTACTGGTGGCTGATCCGGTGAAGTGTGCTGTCGCGGCGGTGCATGTGGGGCGGCGAGGGTTGGCATCCGGGGTCTTGGAGGCCGTTGTCCTGCGGATGAAGGCGTGTTTTGGAAGTGAGGCGGAGGACTTGATCGCCGCGCTTGGACCCGCGATATCGGGTAAGTGCTACGAAGTGGGCGAAGAGTGCATTCCGCCGTTCCAACAGAGGTATTCCCGGTGGCGGGATTTCTGTATTCCGCTCATGGGCGGAAAGTGGCTTCTGGACCTGCCCCAAGCCGCCAGGCTCCAACTTGTTTCGGCCGGTCTATCCGAAGGGCGCATCGGGTCTGCCTCATATTGCACTTTTTCCGAGTCCGCTAGGTTCTTCTCCTATCGCCGGGACGGATCGCCAACAGGACGGCTCCTCTCTGCTATCGGTATCGTTTAGCTCGGGAGTTTTGGAGCTCAGGGGTTTTGGAGGAGAGAGGATGGGGTTTGAACGGGCTCGCTTCGAGCACGTCGTTGAACGAATCGCGCGGGCGGCGGAAAGTGCGGGGCGGCGGCCCGAGGATATTGATCTTGTTTCCGTGAGCAAGACCCAATCCGCCGAGGTCGTCGCCGAGGCTATCGAGGCGGGTGTCCGGATTTTGGGGGAAAACCGCGTGCAGGAGGCGCGGGAGAAGCGCGGCACGCTCGATCCGGAGCTGGCGTCGCGGGCGAGGTGGCACCTCATCGGCTCGCTCCAGCGGAATAAGGCCCGGCAGGTTCCGGGG